>CAZISU010000828.1:0-3654 GCA_964541935.1 uncultured Planctomycetaceae bacterium
GCCCGTCGCGGGGCCATTCACTCGGTTGCCGCCGTATGATGACATGTCGTACAGCGAGATCTCCAGAGAGCCCTCCGTGTTCGCCTTCGCGATCATATCGCGGGATACTTCGTACTTTCCCATACGGTAGCCATAGGGCACGCTACCGGCCGGATTGGGACGACCCGTGGTATCCGCCACATTGCCAGGGTTGCCGATGCCCACGAAGTCGATACTGAACTGATTCCCGCCCGTGCCGAAAGGATCGGCCTGTGCAGCAGTTGCCGACAAGGCCAGCAGCAAAATAAAAACCAAGCACTTCATCACATGCTTTCGACTTATCACGGGTTGCCTCCTCGAATCAAAGGTGGAAAAATTGAAATTCAAAATACGGTCGATTCATGGTGCCCGAGTTAAAAACCGCCCGCGATAAGCGTTCACGCTTGATGGCGGGCGATAGAAGTCGGGTCGGAATAACGCTAACGCTGTCTCACGAAGTGGCAAGCAAAGGGATTCAATAACACCGCCCATTCTACCCCTTTCACCGCATTTGTCAATACTCTGGGTCGGGATTCCGCCCGTGTTCAGCAAAAGCCAATCTAATGGTGGAGATTGGATTTAATCGCGTTACGTCACCGAGGCCGCTGGGCCAAGACAGCGTAACGCCGATAGCCGGCGAACGCAGCACCAGTCAACTCGCCCACGGCTGGACGCCACCGATTATCGCGGGGCTCTGCCCCGGACCCCGGGGTTTTTTCAGCCATGGGCTCGGGTACATCGATGGCGGCCAAGCATGGGCGAAAGAAAACCGGCCGAATGGGTGCTCCCCTGCCGTGGCGAGTGTTTGAGTAAGAATCGGAATCAGTGTACCGTCGTAATTGTCCGGTGAAAAGAAGGCGTGTCTTGCTGGGGAGCAAACCGCCAAGCGATAGCCGGACCGAAGGGTGCGTCGATGCACTGGGAGATTTCCGTCTCTCCAGTCCCCCGGTACTCGATGGACAGGCATGGCTCCACGCCGCCCGCCCACCGAGGACCGGTGGTGCAATACGGTTACTCTTGAAGGTTACGTTCTATAACATCCACTTACATTTGCAAAGGAATACGCGAATGACCAATCTAATGCGTGCCTCGCGTGAACTGTTTCGGCGAACGCCGGACGAAACGTTCCCATCGATGGAGATCTTTGACCAGCACTTCCGCTGGCAGAGGGAACAATCGACTGAAATCTGGCAACCGCCGCGAGCGTTCAGCACGCGGTCGACTGCCGGCGGACGGCTGATGCTCGACGCCGGCGACGATGGGGCCTACGAGATGAACGACTGGAGCTTTGGCCAGCTTTGCCGACTCTCGGGAGTCGCCAAGGATAACGCGTGCTATCAACTGATCCTTGGCATCTGATAGCTAAAAATTCGAAAACACAAACCGCCGTCACAAACAGAAAGCAACTCCCGCCCGTTCCGGCTTGCACCACCCATATAGCAAGTGCAAGGGAACGGGTAAGCCGCAATCAAAATCTCCAGTCTGCTTTCCTGAAACACACAAAACTCCAAATCTAAAAGTTTCCCTACTTGTATGGAGATCGATAAGATTTCTCGGTTCTGCCGAAACTTAAGATCGTTACGAATATTCCGAAAATACTGGACTATTTCGGTTGTAACAACCGAAGGGAATATTTAGGTAATAGGGGCTCGCACTCTTTATGGAGATCCCGTCGATACAAATTACGGAATAAAGCACCGCACCACTACGAGTTTTTTGGGAAACTACGGTGGTTTCTTGAACATGGACGCTATGTTCTTTAGCCGTAACGTGTATTTCGGGTTGCCAGGAGCGATAAAGTGGCGAAGTTCTCATATTCGTTACTGCTCGGTTTGCTAGTCACCGCTGGTTGGACCGTTGCGGCGTTGGGCGAAGAGTCTGAAATTCAAGCCCGCATGGCGGCTCTGGAACAAGAGGTTGCCGAGTTGCGCATGCAGCCACAAGCCGTGGCCACTGATTTCGAGTCATGCAATGTTCCTGCGTGTGGCGAATGTATGGCCACTTCCGCAACAGGTTATTCCAAACGGACTCTTGAAATCGGAGCGGAGCTCACGCTTTTGCGACTGCACATCGGCAGTTTGGTTCTGCGCGATTTTATTAAGGAAGAATACGAGGTCACGCCAGACTACAATCTAGACGCGGCATTTCGCGTTTGGCTCGAGCGCCAGTCGAATAACGGTTTGGGCTGGAGGGTTTCCTACTGGCGGTTCAGCGATATGGCATCGCTCGAATTGAACGACGGCGACGCCGCCGGCACGGTGATAAACAGCGGGCTTGATTTTTATACCGTGGATCTCGAACTCACCCGTCGCGGCCAGCTTTGTGGCTGGGGTATCAACTCATCTATGGGAGTTCGCATCGGCGGGATGGGCATCGATGAATCTATCGAATATGACGGCAACCGCGGATCATTAAAGCAGGACTTCACTGGAGCGGGGCTCACTTTCTCCATCGGCACGCAGCAAGACCTTTGGAAAAGCAATTGGAGCGTATACGGCGGCTTTCGTGGCTCTCTCTTGTATGGCGTGACCGACTTCGACGCGACCGCTAATGTCGACCAATATGTAACTTTCGACGGCGGAGTAAAAGGTAGCGTTGCCGGCCAGACAATGTCTGTACTGGAGATGCAACTGGGGCTTCAATACGAACGTTGCACGCGGTATGGGCTGCTCTTCGGACGCGTCGGCTTGGAAACACAGCTCTGGGAATTACCGCCCGTCATATTCGGGCTAGGTGACAAAAACGTCGGCCTTATAGGACCGACATTTCTTATCGGATTGCGTCGCTAAATAAGTTGTCGGCACAGCGGTTTTCTTATACCGCCAGCGCTTTCCAGAAGCGGTCAACTCGAAAAACCCCACCCGAAAGAAGTGGTTTTTCGGAAATTTCCTAGAAACACCGCTCTTTAGGGGACACTTTGCCCTCAAACAGCTTGTTTCCCCAGAATACCTAGTTACAATCATATACTAGTAATATAATGGTTGTGCGGCATGCTTTGAATATCACGGTTGCGCAGATGCGGATATTGAGAGCTGATTGGACGAGGATGACACCCCCGATCGGATAAGAGCACTATTATGCACGTCATTGAAAGGGCACTATAATGCGTCGAAGTTTATTTGGCTTGAGCAAATGGCAGTTTGGAAGAAATCATTCGCGGCAGAAAAACAAGAAGCATGGCTCCAGCCTACGCCACGCATTGTTCGCCCGACCGCTGCGCTGCGAGCCGCTTGAAGATCGGCGGATGCTGAATGCATCTCTAATGCTCAACAAACCGGGCATGGCTGTCGACTATTGGGAGAGCACCGCGGGCGGTGTTGACTATCTTTCGAACGGGGCAATACGAATTGGTGACAATGATCTTATTGGCAATACCACGCCGGTATATAAGTTTCAAATTCCCAACTTAGGAAGTGTCTCCCAACTCGATATTCAGATCAATTGCGATGAACACAATGCATGGACCATCCCGCCCGGCGGCACGGAAGTTTATATCGGCAACATCTACCAAGGCACAATTTATAAAGATGACATCGGCTTTACAAAGTGGACTCAGAATGACGTGAATGATTGGATTTGGGGAGAAGGCGACGGGGACATTCTGGGCAACTATATCCAAGTCAAACTTGTCAATAG
>CAZISU010000829.1:0-3651 GCA_964541935.1 uncultured Planctomycetaceae bacterium
TGCGTTTTCATCTGGGTAGGGCGATTCCGCTTCGGCCAGGCCGATGCCGTGCATGGGCGGATAGACGTCGTATTGCGAGAGGCCGTGTTTTGCGAACACGGCTTTTACCGCTTGCACCATTTCGCCGGAAATGGCACCGTCTTTGAAGTAGCCCAACTGCACGTCGGCGGCTTCGAACATCGCACCCAAAAGTCGCTTCTGGGCGTCGCTAGCCTTGCCGGCCACGAACGGGAATTCGACAGTTGCGATATAGCCTTGGTATTGCACGGCCATGGCGGCCATAATCATGTCGCCGTCTTGGATGATCCGCTTTGTGGGACGACCCACGATCGTTGCCGTGCGCGGCCCGGATCCGAATACCATGAAGTTGATCGCCTCGGCGCCAGCCGCGCGGGCGGCTGCCTCGGCCGGAGCCACCGCTTGCAACTCTGTGTTCCCAGGCACGGCATTGGCCACGAGTTCCGGGTATCCGATGCATGCGAGGCGGCCGGCCTCGCGCAGGCAAGCAATCTCCGCTTCTGATTTTATTACCCGCATATTGTTGAGGATATCGTCGGCATTGACGATCTCCAAGGGAGTGACCGCCGTGCGAACACGTGTCATGATCGGCTCGGGAATATCCCAGCCCCCCACCACTCCCAGTCGTTGCCCGTCGACGAGTGTTTCTTGCAAGACCTCTTCGAAAGACGAAAACTCGGCCAGCGAATAATCGATTTCCTCGGGCACGCTAACGCAGGCAAAGTCTTTGACGTTGCGAATGTCGCTCCAGACCGACATCTCGCGGGCATAGCATTCGCCTTCCGGGGCGCCGGTGAGAATCGGCTCGCCTTTTCGTGGAATGAAACAGGCTCCACGCTCGAAAATGGGCCAATAATTACATACGTATCGCAGTTGCTCCTTGCGATACTCATCGCCGTAAACCATCAGTGCGTCCAGACGCTCTGCGGCCATGATTTCCTGTATGCGGGCAATGCGTTCCTTGAACTCTTCGCGTGGTATAGTGGGCATAGCGTTGTCTTTATTTGCCTAAAGGTATTGATGTCTGGTTAAAGATGCTTGCAAAACGAATTAGAATGCGCGGCGTGTGCTGTTGCGGAGGATCAATTCTGGATCCAGAATCAGCCTCACGGAGGTCTTGTCGTGTGTTTCTATGCTATCGATCAAAGCGTTCACGGCAAGTTCGACGATGCGTTCGTGCGGTTGGCGGATGGTCGTTAATGAGATCCGTGGGGTTGCCGAAATTTCGAGGTCGTCTATGCCAATCACCGCCAGATCTTGGCCTACTCGAATGTTCTTGGCATCGGCCGCCTCGATGACGCCGATTGCCGAAAGGTCGTTTGCGCAAAAAATGCCGTCCACATCGCTCATGCTGCCGCAGAGTCGCTCGAAGCCGTATCTTCCGGCGTCGATCGTGAGGCCGGCTTCTACCACGGGCACGCTATCGGGGCTGATACCGTGTCTTTGCAGGACGCCCAGAAATCCTCGCTTGATATTCTGGAATGAGCTAAAGGAACTCATTTGCCGGTCGGCCGTAAGCAAGGCGACTTTATGACAACGCACGGCCAATAAATGCTCGGCTGCCAATTCACCGGCGGCTACAAGGTTGTTGCCCACCAGCGCCCCTTCATAATCGTCGGGCGCGGTATCGACGATGACGTAGGGAACTGAATGGCGGTCCAAGATTGCGATGCTTTCTTTTGATTTCTCGCAAGGGCAGACCAGCGCTCCACGTACTCTGGAACAGATCATGCTTTCGATGGAGTGTAGTTCTCGCTCCGGATCCCAATGCCCGTCGGCGAAGATGGCCTGATAGCCGCGGCCTCGTGCGATGGTTTCCGCGTTTTTCACCATAAGGGAATAGAACGGGTTGGTGATGTCGTTTACCAAAAACCCGATGGAGTTTGACGCGCCCAAACGCAGTGCCTGTGCGCTTGAGTTTGGTACGTAGTGCAATTGGTCTCCGATAGCCAAGACTCGTTCTCGGGTTTTCTGACTGATTCTGGATTCAGGCTGAAAAGCAAGCGACACGGTCGTCATGGAAACACCCGCTTCACGGGCAATATCCCTGATGGTGGACCGCTGTCGAGTAGCTTTATCCTCTTGTGCGCCACCTGTTTTGCTGTTTTGCACCGACACTTGTGTATTCCATTATTTGGTCCGCCCTGCAGCCAAAAAGGCGGTCCGCGGCGGGCACATGAGTGTAACGTTAAATGTAACGTGAGTTTAGCCTATTCGCTGTTTTGTGTCAACACTCCGTCTGCGGGAGTTTTTCCACAAAGCGGCATCCGCTATTCCGGGTGGCTTTCAATAGTGAGCTTATAAAGCCTTGTATTACGGCATTTTCGGGGGAATGCGGCTTGTCCCAATGGTCAGGATGTTGCGTCGGGAAGAACCGTTAGCAAGGATTTGCTGGCAAGCTAACTCGAAAATTTCACAAATTGTGTATTGACAAATTTACGAGATGCGATAGATTGAGGTTTAACGTGAAACGTCTCGGCGTGCCATCCGGTCCACCAACGCGATTTCACTCGATAAGAATGCCGCTGGCGTACAGCGTGTCGGATGGTCCTCAGGAGAAAAAGGAGTCCGTGATTGTGGTCCGAAATTGTCTGAGTGTTGGGTACGTTATTCTGGTTATGACAACTGTAGTCATTGGTTGCGGCCGCGGTACGGATCGCTGTGCCGTGAGTGGCTCGGTTACCTTGGGAGGGCAGCCCGTCGATCCGGGAAGCGTTCAATTTGCGCCCATGGGAAACAATCAAGCTTCTGCTTCCGGGGCTCCAATTATTGATGGCAGCTACTCCATTGGCCGCGACGGCGGTCTTTTGCCGGGGAAATACCTCGTGCGTATCTACTGGCCGGAGAAAAACACCTTGGGGCAAGGTCGGGGCGTGCCCTTGCCCAAAGAGCGGGTTCCCGCCAAATACAATATCAACTCAGAGTTAACAGTAGAGGTGCAGTCAGGGGCCGATAATCAGTTCGACTTTAACTTGTAGAAACAGAGTAGAGACCGGCGGCAGGCAAGAGGCACGGAACAGGGCAGAGGCAATATGGTTTGCGAGTCACTTTTCAGTTGTTCTTCACAGGTTTACGAGACAAGGAGATTTGATCATGAAAAATGTTTTAAGAAGTGTGATGCTGCTGGCAGTATTTGCACTGCTGGTCCCAACCGTCCAAGGATCCCTAGTTGGGCATTGGATGTTCGACGAGGCAACCTCGGGGGCGGGGACGGGAGTTGCCGCTGATTCGTCGGGAAACGCTTATGACGGCACTCTAAACGGCGGCGCGGTTTACACGACCGGACAAGTGGGAAGCGGCGCGCTGCAGTTCAACGGAACCGACAGCTTTGTAGCGGTGCCCTACCAGGAGCCCATGGCGCTGGTCGATTCCGACTACACGATATCTGTATGGAGCAAATGGGAAGGGCCGAACGCTTCCGCTGCTCATACCTATCAAATGACGGTCTCCCTGGAGACCGGCTATACCTGGGACGGTTGGTACGTTGCCTACAACGAGACCAATTACGTCAAGTACGGACACAATTCCGGTTCGCAATTAGACAGTTCCCCTTGGGTTGTTCCCGACACCGACTACGATCCACTTGCAGAGGGCAATCTCAACGAGTGGAAGTGCCTGACGGTGGTCTACGAC
>CAZISU010000830.1:0-3645 GCA_964541935.1 uncultured Planctomycetaceae bacterium
GCTTCAGCTTTGGCGACCGCATAATAGACAAGCACTTTGGGCAAAAAAGGGGCAGACTAATCTATCGCGACCTCCCTTGGCATTCCTCGTGCTCGTAGTGAGGATTCAAGCCCCAGTTGTTTGGCTGAGAGACGTTGCCACGACTTTGAGCCGAAAGGGTGACCTCGGTTGATGCTCTCGGGCCGGGAATTCAGTTCTAATTCGGTTTGTGGGTCGTTTACCTATTCGAGCCAATCATTTGGGTAGTGGTTACGTTTCAGTCGCCCCCTTCCAAAGCGGGCGGTTGCGTGTTATATACGGGCCTGAGTTTGCTGGCGATGGCTGTTTCATCAGTGTAACGCTAATTCAAGCTCTGTTTTCTCACCCGTCAGATTTGGTTGTTATTCACCACCAGGAAGGTCTATTGTGTACGACAGAGAAGCACTTGTTGCGCTGGTTCGTCATCGTTCGCTGAAGTTTGGCGAGTTTACTCTCGTTTCTGGGAAGAAGGCCTCGTATTATCTCGACGGGAAGCAGACCACGCTCAATCCGCAAGGTTCAAAGCTGATAGCCGAGGGCATTTTGGAGATGATCGGCGGCTCGAATATGCCGGATGCCGTGGGCGGGATGTCGATCGGTGCCGATCCGATCACCTCGGCTGTTGTAACCATGTCGGCTGTCAATGGCACACCCATCTCGGGGTTTATGGTCCGTAAAGAGCCCAAGGGGCACGGCACGAATCAATATATCGAAGGGCCCGTTAAGCCTGGCGACAAGGTCGTGATTGTGGAAGATGTCGTCACCACCGGCGGGTCGTCGCTCAAGGCGATTAAGATTTGCGTGGATTTCGGCCTAGAGGTTACCGGCGTGATTACTATTATCGACCGTATGGAAGGCGGACGGGAAGCATTTGCCGCCGCGGGATATAAGCTCCACAGCCTGTTGACGATCGAGGATTTTGGGATTAGGCCGCCGGGAAGTGATGAAGAGGAATAAATCTAGCAACAGCGAGTTGTGAAGCTGCAAGCGGCTTTTATGTTTGGCTCTTCGGCTGACGATAATCCATGGGGTGGGCAAACTCTCGGGTTGAACGTACGGCCGTTTTATGGAAACCTCGTTGCATCGTGATCTCAAGGCCCTTTATGCTACTGGCCGTTCTCAGGTCGAAGTGCCGCTGGACGATTACCGCATCGACGTGGTGACCGCGCGTGGACGGCTGGTCGAGATCCAACATGGGTCGCTGGCCGCGATTCGGGATAAGATTCGTAAATTGGTCGATGACCATAGCGTTTTGGTTGTCAAGCCGATCGTAGCCCGCAAGATTTTGGTCAAGCAGGACGCCAAGGGCGGGGAGGTGATCAGTCGTCGTTTGAGCCCGAAACGGGGCACGATTCTGAATCTGTTCGACGAGTTGGTCTACTTCACGCGGGTTTTTCCTCATAAGCGTCTTACGCTGGAAGTACCGCTGGTGGAGGTCGAGGAATGGCGTTACCCGGGGCACGGGCGGCGTCGCCGGCGACGCGATAACGACTTTCAGGTCGAGGATCAGCGGTTGGTTTGCGTGCGGGAGACGCACCGGCTGCGAACCGCGCGGGATTTGGTGGAGTTGGTATCAGATCAACTCAACTCCGGGCCCTTGCCGCGTCCTTTTCATACGGGCCATCTGGCCGAATCGCTGGAAGTGCGGCGTTGGATTGCGCAGCGAATCGCATATTGTTTACGCAAAATCGGTTCGATCCGGCAGGTGGGAAAAAGCGGGAATTCCTGTTTGTATGAATTCGCCGCGCGGCACCGTTTGGCCGTAAATTCGAACTAATCCTCATCGTCAATCTTCAGTTTTGGCTGAGTACGTAATCGGGCCTCGCATGGCCGGGAAAAGCTCAACCGGGGCCCGTTTCGCTCCGATTTTAACGATGCGGCAAGCGAGGAAAGAATGGTAGCGTTGCCGGCGCAAGATGGGTAAGATATGGTTCGTTTTGTGCCTGCGGCACCTCGATAGGCGATCTATTGGGGCTACCCGCTGTGGTTGAAATAGCGAGGGGGCAAGCCCCGCCGCTAACATTTATGGGAGACGGTTAGAGTGAAAATTTTGCTGGCGGCGAGTGAAGCGGTTCCTTTTTCGAAAACCGGCGGATTGGCCGACGTTTGCGGTGCTTTGCCGGCCGAACTGGCGAGACTGGGACACGAGACGTCTTTGATTCTGCCTGCACATCGCAACTCCTGGTCTTGCGGGCTGCCGATCGAGCCGATGGGCATCGACTTTATCGTTCCCATCGGTAGCAAGACGGTTACCGGACACCTGTTGAAGAGCACGTTGCCCGGCAGTGATGTGCCCGTCTATCTGGTTCAGCAGGACCACTATTTTGACCGCGACGATCTTTATCAAGCCGACGGGACGGACTACATCGACAATTGCGAGCGGTTCGTATTTTTCTCGCGTGCCGTTTTGGAGGCCATTCGACTTTTGGATTTGAAGGTCGATATGGTCCACGCCAACGATTGGCAAACGGCCTTGATACCGGCCTACCTGGCCTTGGAGTATCGCGGCATTCCCCGCTACGAGCAAATCGCCTCGCTGTATACGGTTCACAACCTGGCCTATCAAGGCAACTTCTGGCATTGGGATATGTTGCTGACGGGCTTGGATTGGAAGTATTTCAATTGGCGTCAGATGGAGTTCCACGGCAATCTGAACCTGATGAAAACCGGGTTGGTATTCGCCGACGCCATCAATACCGTCAGCCCTACCTACGCCCAAGAGATTCAGACGCCCACGTACGGCTGCTTCTTGGAAGGCATTTTGCAGCACCGCCACGATGTGCTTTCGGGCATCCTCAACGGCATGGACGCAGAGCACTGGAACCCGGCCAACGATCCGCATTTGGCGGCCACATACAATGTCGATACGGTGGCGAAAAACAAGCCGCTGTGCAAGGCCGCCTTGCAGCGAGAGATGGGACTGCCCGAGCGGGCCGACGTGCCGCTGGTCGGTTTTATTGGCCGCCTTTGCGAGCAGAAGGGCGTGGATCTTGTAGCTCGCGTGATGCAATCGTGGGCGGAAGAAACCGATCTGCAATGGGCCATTTTGGGCACCGGCGAGCAGAAGTTCCACGATCAACTGGCCGCCCTGGCCGAAAAGTATCCCGATCGGGTTGCCGTGAAGCTGGCCTTCTCGGCCGCGCTTTCGCATCAGATCGAGGCCGGCTCGGATATGTTTATGATGCCCAGCCAATACGAGCCCTGTGGGCTGAACCAGATGTACAGCCTGGCCTACGGCACCGTGCCCGTCGTGCGTGCCACTGGCGGTCTGGCCGATACGATCACCAACGCCGACCAACAGTCGCTAGCCCGCGGCAGGGCCAACGGGTTCAGCTTCACGGAATACTCCGCGGCAGCCTTCAGCGAAGCCTTGCGACGTGCCTGCGATATGTACTGCGACAAAACCCGCTGGAATCAGTTGGTAACCACCGGCATGCGACAGGATTGGTCTTGGGCGGCTAGCGCTAAGCAGTACGTTAAGCTGTATGAGGCTACGATTGCTCGTAAGAATGAGGCGGTGCGGGTTTGAGGTTTGAGGTTTGGATTTCAGGCGAGGCCGTTTAAAAGTACCGGACACGAATGGCACTGTTGCTTGCGGCGTAAGGAGTTACGCCGAATTGGCGTCGA
>CAZISU010000831.1:0-3639 GCA_964541935.1 uncultured Planctomycetaceae bacterium
GTGGCGAACCTTGGAGAAGCGATCCAAGGGCAAATTCTCCGCGACATGTCGTCTGACGATTCCAACGAACTTGTGCGTATTCACGAGCAGCAGTCGCAGCAGTTGGGAATCTGCCAAAGATGCATCAATAAGCTGGGGCTGGAGATGCAGCTTGTTGACGTCGAGCATATCTTCGGCGGCGAACGGATCGTGGTCTACTACCTGGCCGACGGGCGCGTCGATTTCCGCGAACTGGTGCGCATGCTTGCCGGCGAGTTCCAGACACGTATCGAGATGCGTCAAATCGGAGTCCGCGACGAAGCCAAGCTGATGGCCGACTATGGCGACTGTGGCAAGGCCGTTTGCTGTAACACACACCTCGTGCAGATGCCGCCGGTCAGCATGAAGATGGCCAAGCTGCAAAAGGCCACGCTCGACCCCACCAAGATCTCGGGCCGTTGCGGCCGCTTGAAGTGTTGCTTGCGCTACGAGTACGAGGTCTACGAACAGTTGCAGAAAGATCTTCCGCCGATCGGCAGCACGGTGGAATCGGAAGAAGGTCCGGTCAATGTGATCGGGCAAGAAATCCTTAGTCAGGCAGTAGTCGTGGAATCGCAGGACCGGGCTCGCAAACTGTTGCACATTGACGAAATCGGCGCGGTTATAAAAATCGAAGCAGAACCCGAAGATCAGCAAGACGAACCGCCGCGGGACGACAAGAATGTACAAAAGAGGACTCGTAAGTGAGGAGAATCGGCCGCTCGAATTGCGGCTGATGAAAAGCCATGCTCGACCCATCACATCCTATCGTCGAACTCCTGAAAGAAGACGACCGCTATGCCTTCGATGCCTACGTGTTTGTATTCGAGGCGCTAAACTATGCCCAAAACGTCTTGCAGATGGGCAACGAAGTGCCCCACGAAACGCTAGAGCCAAACTTCGACGACGATGAGCTGAAAGATGACTCTGACGACGAAGAGGGAGCGATTGAACGACATGTGACCGGCCAGCAGCTCTGTGAGGCAATCAGGGAATATGCTCTGCATCAGTACGGCTATATGGCCAAGGACGTGCTGGGCAATTGGGGCATCAAAGGAACGGGCGATTTTGGCGAGATCGTCTTCAACCTTATCCGCATCGAACAAATGCGCAAGACCCCGCAGGATCGCCGGGAGGATTTCCAAGACGTCTACGATTTCGATGCGGCCTTCCGCAAAGATTTTAAGATCACTCCGCCCGAGGAAGAGGACTAGCGGTGAGTCGCACGAGGAAACAAACAGCAGCGGGGGCTATTGAAGGTGGTACTCAGCCCACTGGCAAAGATGCTGGCAAACACGCAGTTCAGACCGCGCCTGCAAAGGCCAGCAAGATCGCACTGGGGGGCTCCCTGACGATGTTGCTGGCCTGGATCGCTTTCCTGGCCGTTCTGGCCTTGGGCAGATGAAGACGTTTCGGTTACTCGTTTATCGACGGCCACGCCCGCGACGGGCATTGTTGCGGATCGTGTTGCCAATAAAATGGCCCGAACGATTGGGGCGCTGCATAAGCGGCATGCGGCGGATGGATGCATTACGACTGCTCTGATATTGCATGGGAGAACGCGTCGAGCGGGCTTCGGCCGAGTTATTCATCTGTGGGATCAAGGAAACGGCGACAAACAGCAAACAGATAGTGAAATACCGATGAATCATGGGGGCACTCTTTCTCTACAATGGTGGGGAATGAAATGTGGTGGGGTCAGTGGTAATAAAAACCAAGTAAGAATAGCATGAACGTGTAAATAATGCCGCCAGCGGAGCTGGGGTGAAATAGGGTAATTGCCACTGTGGATTAGGTATGGGTGAATTTTAACGATTTTCACCACCTGTCGAAGGGGGGGTGATCGTTGTATTGAGAGAAGGCTTCCGTGAATAGAGAAAGCAAAACGCACAAGGTACATTTTTCATGAAGATGCTCGACAAACTTCAACGGCGATTCGGTCGCTTTGCAATCCCCAACCTGACGCTTGCGATCATTGCCGGGCAGGTTTTTTTCTATTTGCTGAACTACTCCAACCCTGAGATTCTAGGTGGCGTCTTTTCGCCCGAGAGCGGCTTCGCACATGGGAAGATTGATTTGGTGCCCGCGTTGGTGCTGCAGGGGCAGGTTTGGCGACTGGTGACGTTCATCTTCACGCCGCCTTTGAGATCCCCCATTTTTATGATTTTCGCCTGGTACATATTCTTTTTGATGGGCTCGGCCTTGGAGGGCACTTGGGGCGCTTTTCGTTATAATGTGTTCCTGCTGATAGGTTATCTGGCAACGCTGGGGGCTGCTTTTACGGTTCCCACGGCTTCGGCCTCGACCGTTTTTATTGGGGGCTCGGTGTTTCTGGCCTTTGCCTATGTGTTTCCCGACTTCAAGCTGGCGTTGTTTTTCGTGCTGCCGATTCGCATCAAGTGGCTAGCGATGCTAACCTGGTTTACGTATTTATTGGTTGTCATTGGTGGTGATCCGCAAGAGATCGGATTATTGGGTGCTTCGCTGGTGAACTACGTTGTTTTCTTTGGTCGCGATATTGCCTTTCGCATGCGGAGCGGGCACCGTAGGATGCAAACGCAAGCCAAGCAGGTCGCTCGTCAGAACACCCCCCGCCACTGCTGCCGAATTTGTGGAAAAACCAATCTGACGCACCCCGATATGGACTTCCGCTACTGTTCGCAGTGTGCTGACGCTGCTTGCTACTGTGACGAACACCTGCAAAACCACGATCATGTGGAAGCAAATAGCAACGTTTGATGAGTGCCTGAGACGGTGCCTTTTCGGAAGATGGGGGCAATAGCTAATCCTGGCAAAGCCTTGCCAGTTGAACTGTTTCCCTAAAGTCTTTGCTTGTAAGGACTTAAAATAATAATAGCCGTATTGACACGCGAGGAAAGATAGTTATAATTTAGACCATTGGCAGATTCGGTAAAGTCGGCAGAACCGGATGGAATTGCCAGTTAGAGGTAGTTTCGGGAGGTAAGAAGACTGCGGATTTAAATGGCACGGTGGCTGGCTATGCAATGCTCGCCCCGAGATTCTCTATCCACCGTTTTCGTCCGCCTTTATCGCGAAATAAACATGGAGGACCAGAAACCCCGGCAGAGTGGCCGACTTTAGCCTTTGGGGTTTCGCTGAGATCGTCTGCTTAGCAGGCGATAGGAGGGATGGTCAGGAAACAATGGCGACAAAAACCGTATTCACGACTGGCGAAGCCGCCAAGATTTGCAAGGTAAGTCAGCAGACTATCATACGTTGTTTCGACTCGGGACAACTCAAGGGATTCCGCGTGCCAGGGAGCCGGTTCCGCCGCATCCCACGCGAGCAGCTTTTCGCATTCATGCGAGAAAACGGCATTCCCACCGATGCGTTGGAAAGTGGCAAGCGAAAGGTGTTGATTGTCGACGACGACGAAGAACTGGTAGAGTTGATCTCCGACGTTCTGGAGCGAGACGGGCGATTTGAAATCCGCACGGCCAACAACGGCTTTGATGCGGGCATGGTTGTCAAGGAATATCGTCCCGACCTGATCGTTCTGGACATAATGCTCCCCGATATCAACGGCAAGGAAGTCTGCCAACGCGTTAGAAGCGACAAGGCCATGGACGATGTGCGTATTATATGCATTTCCGGGATGGT
>CAZISU010000832.1:0-3635 GCA_964541935.1 uncultured Planctomycetaceae bacterium
TAACAGTTGAGAAAGGTGCTAACCAATTTAATTTCGACATTCTGACCAAGTAGATAATGGGAAGTGTGATCATGAGTTATTCAAAGCGCGGTTTTACCCTGGTTGAACTACTGGTTGTGATTGCTATTATCGGAATCCTGATCGCCCTGTTATTGCCGGCCGTACAGGCGGCCCGCGCGGCCGCGCGACGATCGCAGTGCCTTGCCAATGGGCGGCAGATTACGATCGGCATTCACAACTACCACGACGCCCAAAACGTGCTGCCGGTGGGCGCTTATGGCTGTTGCTGGGGCACATGGCTGGTGGCCGTGCTGCCGTATGTCGAGCAGGGCGAATTGGCTGATAGATACAACTATGAACAGAAGTATGGTGCAGATACATCTTATCGCTACGGTGGTGCTAAGAATAAGCCGGTAACTTCACAGCGTATTCCCGTATACACTTGCCCCAGCGATTCACCGCAAGCAACGTGGGATATTACCAAGCATAATTACGTTGGCAATTACGGCAACACGGCCTACGCTCAAATGAGCCCGTTCTACGGGGTAGTTTTTGGCGGCGCGCCTTTTGAGTATATTAGTGCGACCAGCGGAAAAAAGGCGAAGACCTTTCGCGATATCCAAGACGGCTTGAGCAATACGCTGTTGATATCCGAAGCCATCCAGGGCCACGAGTCCGATTTGCGAGGCTTTGCCTGGTGGGGCGACGGGTCGCATTTCACGACCTTTGCCACGCCCAATTCGAGCATCCCGGACCGCATTTACACGATAAACTATTGCCGCCAAGATCTGACGCCCGAGCATCCATGCGCGCAGTCGACCGCCACCGATCCGCATCGCCATTCCGCACGCAGCAACCATGTGGGCGGCGTGCATTGTGGCTTGGTGGACGGTTCGGCCCGTTTCTTTTCAAACAATATCGACTTGAACGTTTGGCGGGCGATGGGAACGGCACAAGGCGGAGAGGTCAATACGCTGGAAAATTGAGCGTATAGAAGAGCATTTCCGAGGCGAATGCCGAAATGGGCGCAAAATCACAGCCGAGAGCGAACGTGCTATAAGCGTAGAACGGTCGCCCCCGGCTGTTGGCTTTACTGGTGCGTTGCGGACGCACGCTATTTTTATGTTTACTAGCTACCGGTTTACTAGCTGCCGGCGGGCGGGCGCGGCGGCTGTTGCTGTTGAACGCGTTGGGCCATGCCGGGTACAACGCGTTTCTGCACGTCGGTTTCCAATACGCCGAAGGTTGCTTCGTGCCGCTGGATCGTCAGTTGCAAGGCGTGCAACATCCGCTTGGCGGTGTAGAAGTTGGTGATCAGACGCTGTGTGATAGGAATCGGTTGCGTGGGAACGCCGAACGGCTGCGGGTTGAGACCGAAGTCGATGATCAACTCTTCGGGCGTGCCGGTTACGCGACAAAAATTGGAGTAGCTGGCGGTCGCGTTGGTGTCGTCGATTTGGATCTGTTGCCGCTGTTGCGCGGCCTGTGGGGCCGGTGCTTGCGCCGCGTTTTCTGGGGGAGTTTGGTCGGCGTTAGCCTCGGCATCGTTTTCCGGGTTTTCTGATGATTTTGCCACCGGTTGCTCCTGTTAGAGTGAAACGTGAAAGAGTCTTATGCCCCAAGACGTGTGATTGTAGGTGAAAACTAAAATTTTGGCCAGCAGTTTGGCTGCCCTGCGTCAAATGCCTGAACCACGGGGCAATTTATGGAACATTTCGTCAAAAGAGGCGAAACAGGCAGGCAGTGACGGCCATTCTTACGTGATCGACAGACTGTTGGTGTGTGCTTTTAGGAAACTGTGGCAAACCAAGCCGAAATTGCGAGAGCGATCGGGTTGTGCGACTTAGGGGGTTCTGTGGCATTTTGGAGAAATAACGTGACATTTCCGCGGAACTGTCGCCTGGGGTATAATCCGGGAATTCGTTGTGCGGCGGTGTGATGATGTTTCGGGTTATTCATCCGTCCATACTAACCCGAAGCGCAAGCGAGGATGTTATGAAAGACCAGACGCAGTTAACTCGATCGCCTTTGCGAGCCGGCACTATGGGCGTATTTGCTTTCGCCGCGGCCTATCTATTGCCGGCAACCGCGATTGCGGTTTGGCAGGTGAATTTCGAATTCATGTTTTACGTGGTCGTGATGTACGTCTTGGCGGCCGTTGTGGGCACGGTCCATTATCGCGTCAACTTTTCCACCGGACTGTTGTGGGCGCTGGCCGTTTGGGGATTGTTACACATGGCCGGCGGGCTGATGCCCGTGCCGGAGTCCTGGCCCATCGACGGCGACATTCGCGTGCTCTACAGCCTGTGGATCGTGCCGGGCTTTTTGAAATATGATCAGGTGGTCCACGCCTACGGGTTCGGCGTTACGGCCTGGGCCTGTTGGCAATGCCTGCGTTCGATTCTGGCGACGGGTCTGACTACGGGTCTGGCTACGGGCGCTGAGAGCGAAGCGCGAGAGATCAAACCCAGCCTGGGCATGGTAACGCTTTGCGGAGCGGCCGCCCTGGGCTTCGGGGCGCTGAACGAGGTCGTCGAATTCACGGCCGCGATGACGATGCCCAATACCAACGTGGGCGGGTATGTGAATACGGGGTTCGATCTGGTTGCCAATTTGGTGGGTGTGATTATTGCATGCACGATGATTCGTCTTACGGCCCGTAGGTGAGGCGTCATATGGCAAGCCTACGTCGAGCGTGGGGCTCGTCTCCCAGCCCTCGCCGTGGAAAACGTCACAAAGAGGGATCTTCCTTCTGGGGGAATGGGGGACAGGAACCGAGAAATCTTAGCCGTTGTGCCTCGATGCAGTGTTTTAGATATTGACCAACTGCGTCGCAGGCGACGATAATCGAAGTAGCGAGGAGCAAGGTTCCTCGTTCCGGCGTCCGACGCGCACTCTGAGGACGCAACCCATTTTCTACACGGAACTCTTGGAGACTACGGTCAATGTGGTTGTGCGCGCGTTTTATGTATTCGCTGGTGGTGATTGCTACCGTGATTTTGGTCGGTTGTGGACCGGGTAACCCCTTGGGCCGAAAGGCCGTTTCCGGCACGGTAACACTTGACGGGAAACCGTTGCCCAACGGCACGATCATGTTCGAACCGCAAGGCTCGGAAGGTGCCATGGCCGGCGCAGCCGTGGTTGCAGGAGCCTTTTCAATCGGCACACAACGCGGTTTGCCGACAGGCACATATATTGTACGAATCTCGGCCGGCGGTTCCGAGCGAGCCGTTCCGTCCGGCCCGCCCGGCTCCAGCGGCATTGCCAGACGCGGAAACGACTATCCGGTCGAACTGATCCCCATCGAGTGGAACGCCAGGAGCCGGCATACGGTTACGGTTGGAGATGGGGCACGTGAGTTTAACTTTGATATTAAGAGCAGGTAGGTTTTAGAGGACAGAAGACAGAGGGCAGCGAGCGGTAGATGTAAGAATTTTTTCTGGGCGAAAAAATGAGTAGATGTCAATTGGTGTTCTACTCTTGTCTTATGTCTCGAGTCTCGCTGCTCTCTGTTTTCTGATATTTGAACCATATTTTCTTTACGGAGACATCATGACCAGGCATCGCAATAAACCCGGTTTTACGCTAGTGGAATTGCTGGTTGTAATTGCTATCATCGGGATACTTATCGCGTT
>CAZISU010000833.1:0-3623 GCA_964541935.1 uncultured Planctomycetaceae bacterium
GTTGTACCAAACTCTAGCACATCAATCACGCTCAATGTCCAGCTGAGGCAAAACATACTGCCGCCACCGACAAAGCCCATATCCATCGCGTCTGAGCATCGTCGACGTGATTGATTTGCGAGACCGCGTTCCATGTCACGTGCAGTTGCACCGCACAGGCCAAAGCACCGCTTTTGAGAACCAAAATACAAGCAAAAAGTGAAATGACACCCGCCACGACTAACGCGCCAAAAGTAAGGTGGAGCAACGCAAACAGCAAACTGCACACCACCACGGCATTAGTCGTAGACAACAATCTCCGCAGATGCACCAATAATATCCCACGAAAATAGAGTTCTTCGGCCAATGGAACAAGCAAGAACAGGTGCAGCGATTGCATTATCGATAAGCCACCGCTGGAGCCAGGTGCAAGCGGCCAGCAGGCCGAGACCATCAAGGCAAATACCATCGCAAACATAAAAGCCATTAAAGCCACAACACCGGCGGGACGGATGCCTGCAACCGGTTGAAACAACCTCAACTCGACGCCAAAATGCCGCTTGTGCCACAATGTCAAGCCCAATAAAACCAGCGACGAAGGATAGCCACGCCAGGGAATCGGATTCCATCGCTCAACAATAACCATCGACAGCGTCAGCCCCAGTATCACCCACAACGACAAAGCTTCATATAAAAAACGCTTCGGCAATGCATCGGCCGATTCTTCGGGACGGCTATTATCAAAATCCCCCTCAAGCTCAGTCATGCCCCGCCCCGCCAAGACACACAAAAATCAATGGGTCGCTCTGCTCCCGATACTGGTCGGTTTTCCTATACTTCATAACTTTCGCAATAAAAGGTGATACTGGCGGAGTGTCATCGTCACCATAGGGATGGTAACTATCCTGAAACTCACTTTCGTCAAACACATCAAATACTTCCGTCCCGGTCAGTCGCCGAGCTTCGTCGGCGTCTTCTGGTCTAAATAAAGAATGTGATATACGGTGAATAAAGCAAAGGTCTTTCTCGTCAACCTCGCGAAAATAGAAACCGTTGATCAAATCCTCCCACTCAGATTTCTTCCGTGTCATGACTAAAACAATATCGTCCGCCGTATCAAAAACACCATCCGCTCCACCACTGGCAATACGACATCGTCCTTTAGTCATGTCCTCAAAGGCAAAATCTCTTCCCCAACCATCACGGAAGTATGATTTCGTTGCATAGACCATACCGGGTGTTTGTTTGTGGACTGGGATAGGGAAAGCCAACTCATAACGGATGGCATCCAAGTTATTGACACTCAGTGCGCAACCTGGAAGAGAATTCTCAATCAGGCAATGCATAATGGCTCGGGTCGCAGCCTCCGGATCACGATATTCCTGTAACGCAATACTCCTATCCAGTGGCAAGAGACCATTCATGCCATACTCGATCACTTTATGGTAAACTCCGAAAGAAAGAACCAGGACAAGTGAAAACAAGACTCCCGCCATCAACCATGAATTTCGCCCAGGCTTTTCATCCTTGCGAATGCGTCTGTATATCAGACTGACGTGATATGCCATAATAAGAAACAGCACAAACAACACAATCACATTGCCGGACATGGCAGCATGCGGCAACAGAGGTTCAGGCTGAGGGCTCTCGCTGCTCTTCGTAAGTGCGGTGGAGTGCGGCTCGCTGCCGTCTTTCTTTAACTCCAGCGACTTCGCAACGTCGATTAGCTTGCCATCGGACTTTCTGTACTTACTCAGACCAAAGCTGGCCACTGTCCGCGGATAAGCGGAGATATACCCCGCATGCAAGAAATCGTCAATCTCTACGTTAAGACTTCCAGCCACAAGTTCCATGATACTATCCCCTTTATAGCAGGACCAATACGCTGTGGCGCACGATGCACCACAGGTTAGTCACCCCCGACTGCAAAGGTCAGTATATCATTTCCCTTAAAGGCACAGCAAGTCTTATAAAAGAAAACCTTACCGCGTTATCCTTCACCTGCGCCGAAACCTGCCCGACAAACACACGAGCATTCCCAAGCCTAGAAGCGCCAGCCCGGCCGGCTCGGGCAAAGATTCCGGCGGTGGGCCGCTGCCTTGCCAGTTGGCGGCTAACAGTGTTACGTCGGCGTCGTCTACGTTGCCGTCGGCGTTGAAATCGCCTTGTTCCCAGGTAGCGCCGCCCATCCACTGCCAGTTGTCGGCCAGGATCATGGCATCGGCTTCGTCGACAATGCCGTCGTAGTTGGCGTCGCCGAGCAGATCGGTTAACTGCACGGCACTCAACTCTATTTCCAACAGGGTCACCAAACCGGGTTCGAATAACAATGGATCAACTTCGGGTGAGATTTCTATGTCGAAAAACACATCGAAGAAGCTGTCCACTGCGAAGTCCGGATCTGGGCCAGATAACGGTATCGCAGCCACGCTCATAAACCAAGCACTTTCCAGAAACGGCTCGGCGATTTCACCGTGCAGCCGGAAGACTTGGGGGGCTTCGCCCTCGAACTCGATTTCATAAGTAATATCGAAGAAGGAGTCGCCCATCTCGAAGTTTTGCAAGAAGACTTCTTCCTGGCCGTCGACCGCGGGCACAATCTTGCCGCGCAATCCTTCCAACATCGCAAGTTCGTGATCGAGATTGAGAAAGGCACTCACATAAGACGATTCTCCCGGCATTTCCGGCGGCGTCAAATCGACATCGAAATTCATATCCAAGGTATCGCTTTCCGGATCGGGCAAGCCCTCGGGATTCGCCACAATCTCTGAGTCGATCATCTGGGCATTATTCGAAGATCCCTCTATGTAGCGGATTTTGACAGTGCCTCCCGATACCGTATCGCCGGGGCGACCGACCGGAATTTTGATGTCACCAAACGGGGTTTCGATATAACCGCCCGGTGAGACATGGACAATTGTCGTCATACCAAAAACACTGAGTTCCGCGGTCGATGCATGCACATCTTCCGTCTGGAAGTTGATCAGCCGCGCGCCGGTGGCCGTGACGGCTTTTCCGTCGTATTGCACCAATTTTCCGTTGGCGTCGAACCTGGCAGTGTGGGTTTTGTTGGCGGCCTTGCCATCACCCTGCTTGGGATCGTCGATGGTCTTGACCACATAGCCGGTGACGTTGCCGGCGGCGTCCGTGATTTCCTGCATCTCGCTCACGAATGCGCGGTGGGCGCCCAGCGGAGTGCCGCCGGCCGGCGGTGGCGGCTTCGTGCCCCAGCGAATTCCGATCTCGACATCGCCCTTGTTCTTGAGCGTCTCCATGGCCTTCTTAAAGTTCTTGGTCTGCGTGGTGACGATCGGCAGGTCGTTGTCGCTTACGTATTTGTTCTTGCCGGAGAGAATATTGCTGGTTTTAGTGCCGGTAGCGGTGGTTCCCATGGCGGTCTTCAAATCACCATAGACCGTGCCTGCTGAGTCGGAAACGTTGACGTTCGAATTGGCATCCGCCATGTACTTGATCGAACGGGCCACGGAACCGGGCGCACAACCATTTTTGTCTTCGTTGACTGCCGCAACGTTCTTCTCGGGGATCGCAATGGATGCTCGATCACCAATTTTTTCACCGTCCTTCACGGCCTCAAGATCCTTGGCCGCCGGCGGCGTGGCCGCTCCGCCACCTTCCGAGGAGAC
>CAZISU010000834.1:0-3622 GCA_964541935.1 uncultured Planctomycetaceae bacterium
TCTTGTCGGCCCGTTCATTGAAAACGCCGGACTTGCGCATTCCGGTGAAGGTGATGACATTCGGGGACTCGAACTCGGCGGCGAGGAGAATCGCCCGGCGCAACCCGTCGATGCAGAGTTGCCGGTTCTCGGGATCCAGGGGGCCCTTCTTGAAACCATGCCCGCCGCTGACCAGGGCGATCGCCATCCCCTTTTCGCGAATGAGCGGGTAGTACTTCGAATCGATCCCTTCCATGGCGTGCATGCCGAGTCGATGGCAGGCATCAATCAACTCCTCGGCCGGAATCGGCTTGAAGCACCACGACATGACCGACTGCTTCACACGGCCGTACTGGATTCGATAGTCCTCGGGCGGGATGATCGATTCGGGTTCAGCCCCGTGGGGCGAGGTCGACGGAGTAACAGCCAGAGCGGAGCCAAAACAGGCCGCGGCAGTGCCACGAACAAAACCACGACGGGAAAGAACAGGTTTCTGAGAAGCGTTCATCACAACAGTCTTTTCAAGAGTAGGCATACGTTTTGATACGCCGATCGTGCGGTTTCAGTTGTCGGGAGGAGGAAGGTCACGTGGGGGCGGTTCCTCCATACATTGTTATAACGTTAAAGGGATATGCCATTCATGGCAGACCTTATTTTTATAATCGAAACATATTCGCCAGCATCACGCTAGCATCTTGATGTATCACGTTATTGACACTAAAATCCTTCAACTATATTGCCGTCGTCGCGGTTGGCCAGATTGTAGAGCGTTTGCAGTTCGATTTCTTCCTGCAGGAAACGCACGGAGCCGTCGACCAGCAGCATTTGGGCGCCGCCGGCATGCGCCGAATGGATCGGGATGTTCGAGCCACAGTAGCCACCATTGGCAATCACACCCTGTGCCGCGTACGACATTTGATTGATGGGGTGCATGACAACCGTGGTGTTCCACGCTCGATTCCAGCCTGGCTCGATCGACGGCCCCATCGAAAAGGTGTGGCGGCAGTCACTACGGCAATCTATCTTGCTCCCGTCGGTGTTAATGCACCAATCCGACTGCTCGGCGACGATCATAGTCTTGCTGTTGCCGTCGGTTATGTCGCGAATCGAAACGTTCTCGTGCATAACCAACGCCCCGCCAGTACAGATAAGTCCACGGGCGGGATCTGAAGTGCGGTTTTTCGTTGTCGGATGATCGATTGCGCCGGCGACGCCCGTGTATGTGGGGCTCATGCAGTTCCCCGTCCCGTATTTCTCAACCGTGCTCGACGGGCAGTACATGAATTGGAAGAAATGATTGCTGAGTCGTTCCTTGTTGTACATATTGGCGCCGTATTGCTGACCGCCGACATAGCCGACGGTGTTTCGGAAATTGGTGTTGGCGGGCATAAGGCCTTCATGGTCGAGCGAATCGACGATGCCGCCCTGTTCGTAGAAGGGCAAAATCCGCACCCACCAGGAGAAACCGTATCCGCCGGCCTTGGTGGGGATGCCACCGTAGGGCAGCACGTTGTGTGCGCTTTCGTAATTCAAAAGGGCCACGCCCGTTTGTTTCAGATTATTGGAACACTGCGCCCGTCGCGCCGCCTCGCGGGCAGCCTGCACGGCCGGCAGCAAGAGCGCGATCAAGATGCCGATGATAGCGATTACTACCAAGAGCTCGACCAATGTGAAGGCTTTTTGGCGGAAATTGATGTGATCTAAAGGCATGGGTAAACCTCGGGTTACACATATTCATGGCAGGATTTCACGTATCCCAAACCGCCCCAAGCGACCGGGAAAACTACTTGACGAACTATATGCGAGCGGGAACAAAACCCACCGCAAACACCCGCCCTCTTACTCACGGCGTCATGTCGATATTCAGTGTGCTCCCTTCTTCCATCACGGTCAGCGTAAGCCCGCTGGTCTTGTAGTCGCGGTATCTCATGGGAATATTGGGGCACGCGGGCGGCGGCGGCAACATCGGTCCGGCGCCCATGGGCGCGTCCACGACCAGTGGGTTTACACTTACTTGATAATCGCCCGGCGGAAGCCCCGCGCCCTTGGCCATTACGACCTTATACTGGCCTTGTTCGTCCAGCGGCGCGGTCATGTAGATACCCTTGGCCGGGTTGCTGAACATGACGAGGCCTTCGGTGAGTGGCTGGCCCTTAAAGGTGACCTTGCCCGAGACGGCCCCGAGCTTCTCCTTTTGGCTGCAACCCAGCACACAGGCCGCCAAGATCAAGCAGGCCAATAGCACCGGCACGCATGATATATTCGCTCTCGTTGTGATCATTCAGGACTCCTATCGAATTAAAAGTCTTCCATGGTATTGCCGTCGTTACGGTTGGCCAAGTTGTAGAGGGTATGAGGGTATGAAGCTCGATTTCCTCTTGCAAAAATTGCACCGAACCATCTACAAAAAGCACCTGGGCTCCACCTGCATGGACCGACTGGATCGGCCGGTTCGAGCCGCAGTTGCCCGTGATGCCTGCGCCCTCGAACGTCCGTTCGGTTAGCTTGAGGTTGTTGGAGCATTGCGCCCGTCGTGCCGCCTGCACAGCCGACAGCAAGAGCGCGATCAAGCTGCCGATGAGAAGTGGCAATCACGATATCACCCGTACTCTATGCATTAGAGAGTTGAAGCACCTGCTGAGCAGCAGCCGCTTATTAAGCGATCCTTATACCGAATACGATACACCATATAGACTTAATTGTCAAAACCGATGGCTTTAACAGTTCCCGGCACCCCCACTCTGGCCGTTCATTTGTCCACGCAAAGCACCGACACCTGCTTGACGAGCAAACGCCCCCGTGGATCTTTACCCGACTTGGGTACCTGGCCCAGGTGGGAATGCGGAGATAACAGAGGCCAAATTGCTTGTCGATGAAATAGACGTAATAGTGCATGCATCGCCCGGAGTCGTACTTAAAGAAGGTGGCGTGGATCTGCTTGTCGTGCCAGGGCTTGAAGGCCGTGCAGGATTCCATTGCCTTGAAGATGTGGACGATGCCCGGGTGGTCGCCACGCTCGGCAATGATTTCCTTGACGCGTTGCTCCTTGCGGAAATCCTGCTGCTTGCGAACGATCTCGACATCGATGCCGTTTTCTTCGGCGATGGCCTTGATGTTTTCGTTGATTTTATCCCGCATCGGCGCGGCCCATTGCTTGAAGTCGAAGATCCTGACGCCGTGGCCGTTGAAAAAATTGGTGATGGCCCGCGGGTGACAAATGTCGGGCAGAGTTCCCTGGATGATAACTCGATCGAAACAGGAACTGACGCCCATGATTTTGTCCGCGTGACGTTCTGTAAAATGAGTCATAATGAGAACCTCCAACAGGAAAACGGAAACCCTCCATTATGACAGATATATTCCAGTGCAACAGATTCACCCTGTATAGTTCCGGCTCGTCCGGGTTGGGGTCTACCAGGTGATTGTGGCGATTGGTGGCATCAAAGGAACCGTTTCTCGGTTCTATGAAAAATCCACCGATTCTTGCTATACTGAGAGCAACCGTTTTCATCTCATCAAAAGGAACTAAAAAAATGACCACTGTCCGAAAGTTATTGGAAGCGAAAAAGAACGTAGAACTTCTTTCGTTGGTTAGTGTAACATTTGTTCTGTAAAAAGAAATCAAGGCCGTGCCGGCTCTGCG
>CAZISU010000835.1:0-3618 GCA_964541935.1 uncultured Planctomycetaceae bacterium
GAGCTGGCTGTCAAGTTGAATCTACAAGCTAATGGTGATGACTTACTAGAAATTCCGCCTGAGATTGCTGGAATGGATGGTGAAAGAATCGAAATTTTTACGCCAGGTCGCCCCGGTGATCCATCTAGAGGTGGCACGCCACAAATGGTCCGCCTCGCGGAAATGCTTAAACCATATGTGTTCACAATTCGCGCTTTTGAGGGGTTGGTGTTTGTTTTCGATCATGATGATGAAGGGCAAAGAGCGGCAAACCAAATGCAAGTAGAGGGATATAACCGCGATGTCAACATTGCAACCTTAGATCCGAGGCAGCACCCGAACGCTTGCGCGAAAAAGCAGGTGTGTATCGAGGATTTACTATCCCTCGACATCCAACGCCGTTTTTTCGAATCGACATCTACGACATGTTCGGTCGATTATGTAGATGGGAAGCAGCGACGGTTTCATTGGAGCCATAGCTCAAAACCAGAACTTCGCGATTTTGTTGTCGAGAACGCTTGTCTTGAAGACGTCAGAGAAGTCATTCAACTTGTGAAGAGAATCCGAGATGCTTTGGGGTTACCCATTTAGTGGACTTCCCCAGGAATAGTGGGCGCCATGCCGAGAGTGTATACTCTCTGAGAGGAGTTCAGTATGTCCAGAAATGCTAAATCATCGTCGTCAAAACCTATACGATCTTTCTGGCATAACTGTGTTACTGCTGGCTATGATTTTCTGCAATCAATCACCGCTTTCCTCAATACCAGCATCAACTAGTTTTTGGTCATGCCATTCTTGGTAAGTATGGCCGGATTTTTCAATTTTCCAGGAAATCCTGCCGTTGATATTCCCTGCATTAACAATCGCCCCACCTGCACTGGGGCTGCTGAAGCCAACGTCTTCAGTGAATACGAAGTACTCTGGCTGGTGACTCTCTCTCAATTTGCCATCTATCAGGAGTTGTTCACGCAAATTTCTATAAGAGGTCCAGGATTTTGGACCTTCTTTCCGGGCAAGCGACCCTTTCAATACCACAAACTCACCACTTATCTCGCGTGCTCTGGCAGTCGCCCCCATTACAGTAAGTGTGAAAATAGGTGATTCGATTTCGATCAATTCTGTCGTTTCAACAGATGATGGTTTTGGTTGTAGGAATCCAAAACTCAGGACGGGGAATACCATCTGGATCTGGTCCAGGAAGTACTCCATATCCGACACGTCTGGCTCCGGCAGTGGAGGTAAGCCTGGAGCTGTACCATTAATTACATTTGCTCGATCCGCTTCATGTGCCATCTGGATAATCCGACTCTCCAAATACCGGCCATGCGACTTCGTCAGGTTTTGATCCTTGCTAATGACAAATACGACTCTATTCCAGAAATCTTTGCTTTCATCTTTATCATGACTCAGAAGGCGATTCCAGATGCTGTCACCTTCACCGATATAGACACATTCCTTATTAGGCGAATCTGGATCGGGACCCACTAGACAGTAAATTCCAGTTCGTTTGACCTCATCTCTTTTTACCAGAGCAGAAAGCTGTGATCGTGGAGCAACAACAATCTTTCCGGTCCAGTTGATGATTTCTGCAGTCAGAACACCTGTCGGTACTCCATCAACGAGATAAAGTCTGATCTGTCGGCCCTTCAATTTAATCTCCCTCATTTACAGTAATGTCAGCTCTCACAGCGATTATCTTTGTACAAGGGTTGCACTTTCAGGGTCATAATTAAACTGATCAATCGTGCCGTCCTTAATCTTCTGGATCGTTTCATCAATCACGGACAGTGGAACCAGAAACCACTCTCTGGGCTCTACATGAGAGCCAAAACGGTCTTTCAGCTCAAGATCGAGACGCACATTGGTGAAGAACTTATGAATCAATGCTTCCAGTGCCTTTCGATTAATATTAGCCAGTTTGTATTCTGCTACGATTTCAACGTCTGCCAGAAGGTAGGTCGGATCTTTTTTAGCGTTGGCGATTCGGTTTTTCACTTTACCGCCGGTGACACCAATTTTGTGAATGGCTTTTCTGTGCTCGGCAATAAAGGGGTGATCGGACAGGCTTCTGAGGACATAAACACATCCTGTCGCCAAGTCCCCCTCTTCTTCATTCTCCAGAAACAGCGGGCCGATCATTTCACGTTCGGTAATCCGGCGGCTCGACTTGTCCTTATACAACGCCCTCTGCAAAGACCGAAGCAGCAGGTCACTTTCGGTTTCATTGTCGTAGATCACCCTGAGCCTGCGGTCCTGCCGCCCATAATCGGAGACAAACTCATCTCCCATCTTGGCCACAAATACTTTTTGACCATCCAAGATGAAGAGTTGCCCTTCTTTGATGACAGCTTTCTCTCCATATTTCACTGTTCTACGTTCGTTTGCTTCGAGTTCCTGTTGAACAGTCTCGAAGAGAGGTTTGAATAGATGGAAATCCAGGCATGGGGTCCGTTGCGCGATCTCCTCAGCAGCGTTGATCTCAGCTCGGGGCCTGACATGAACTAGGTTTGTAATATCATTATCAGAAGGCGAATTAACACCCAGGGATTCCAGCAAATCTTCGTCATCCTGGTCATCGTCGTCAACAGAATTTGTAACGCTGTCGTCAGCTCCCAGCAGGTCTCGCGAATCCAGTCCCTTCAAAACTTCGCGACATTCAGAAGATGCCTTGATCCGGTCCAGTCGAACGGCATACAAACGTTCGAATATGTCCCGGCTCTCGCCATGCTCAGGGAGTCTGCCTTTTTCGTCTACAAACCGCTCGATTTCTTCGAAGCCGGCAATGATTCGTTGTTCCCGGTGAGTACGTCCCACTGTCGAAACGGGTTCGGTCTCGACTCCGAGTTCATCCAGCAGGTCAAGATCTTCGTTTGTAACTTGTTTCTTCTTACCCATTCTGGCTCTCCTTCACGGCTCGCTGGAGAAATGCAATCCCTTCAGCCATTCGCTTTTCCCAGGGATCGGCTGTGGTGAGTGAGGGAAGTCGTCCTTTCTCTTCTTTGAATCGCTTGGCCCTCTTTGCGAGATCACGGGCTTCTTCAAGTGTCATGGTCACCTTTTTGGCCGTGATAATCTCCGCCACTTGTCGGAGTCGTTCTTCGCTCATTGACTTGGCTAGAATCGCGTATGCCTCACCAAATGGATTGATTCGGTCAATCAGATCAATATCGAGTTCCTTGACCGACAAAGCGAACTTTCGTACGCCGTCGATCAGCGACGTATTTGGAGAGGCTTCGTCCCCACTATCATCGTTAGCTTTTTTCGCCTGCTGGACGAAGTTCAGGGCCGCGATGGCATGCTGACGGACTGCTTCCTGGTCCTCATCATCCAGATTAGGGAAAGTCTCTTTGATGATTTTTCCCATGCGGACCTGAGTTAATTCCTCCGGAACCAACTCCTCGTCGAATAGTCCGCGTTCAATGGTCTGTTTATCCTGGACAAACGCTGTCACCAGTTCGGTGAGATCCTCGCGACATATGCGCTCTGCTTCTTTACTCTTCGGTTCGGTCAGACCTTTGATTTCTAACTGTATCAACCCTGAGGTCGGATCGACTCCCACATTGCATTTTCCGGGATCGTATCCGCTTTCTCCATAATCCATTCCAGGGGTTGGAGCATTATTCTGGTTCTTCGGCCGAA
>CAZISU010000836.1:0-3617 GCA_964541935.1 uncultured Planctomycetaceae bacterium
CGCCGTTAGTAAGGCGGATGGTCACTTGCTTGCGTGTACCCTTGCCGTCGAAGACTGTCTCGTCGATTTCCTTCTGATGGAAACTTATGCGTTCGGGCCGGGCCGGAGAGCGGCCGTAGACGTGTTTGCGAAAAAGTTCCAGCACCTGCGGCCGACGTTTTTCTTCCCACGTCGTGGCGTCGGCGACCTTTTGTCCATCGAGCATGAGCAGCGGGTCGGGGAGCGTGTATTTGGGTACTTTCGACTCATCGTAGTTCGTGCCGGTCGGGGCGGCGAAAACGGCCATCGTGGGCGCGACCAAGCTCAAAAGTAAAAGTACTGTTATTTGTGCCGTGTGTTTCATTGATCTTTTTCTCATCTTTTGATCGCGGTGGTTTATTCACTCAGGGGCCGAGCCCCTTCTATTCCTATTGTTGTAACAGATTTGTCACACTGGTAGCCGGAGTTTCTTGCAAAACTGGGGCTATTTCTGGACTAAAGAGTCGTAATTTCCGTATCTCTGGGCGCTATCGACACAAAGGCAGTTGCTATTGTGTATGCATGTATCCCCCATTACGAGTGAACAAATCGAATTTCCAAGTGTCGGTCGAGCCAGAGCGACGTTTCAACCGTTTATTGATGCCTGCATTGTAAATGGTCCGTTAGCGTGGGAAAATCCCACAAAAGCCGGTATCCCCTTGGGAGCCCTCGGTTCATTAGCTATGCAGACCGCAATAAACCCTGCAATCCTTTCCACCACGCACCGGAGGATTGCAATGCTATTTTACGGGCTATGTTTGAGAAGTGGAATTCTCCCTGAAATACGCTTGGTAATCCAAACAACCCGAAGCTGGCTGGCCGTTCTTCTTATACGAGCGACAATGTTACCAATCTGCGAGATGGATCATGACGGACATCATTCTTGAAACTATTCGCAGCGTTGTTTTGCTGGCTATTTTTTTCTACCTTTGGAGAATCGGTAGAACCCGCGCCGCGCTAACCCGCAAGGGCTGGCGGTTGCTTTTGGTTGGTTTCGGGTTGATTCTTTTCGGTAGCATTATAGATATAACGGACAACTATGCATCGCTGAACCAATTTGTACTCATCGGAGATACACCGGCCCAGGCTGTGTTGAAAACAGTAGTCGGTTTCCTTGGCGGTTTATTTTTTGTTGCGCTTGGCCTTGTGTTCTGGCTGCCAAATCAGTTGAGTGTGGGCAGGACCGAATCGCTCGTGGATGAACTTTCCAGGGCAAATCGACAACTGGCCGCAAACGAAGTCCAATTGCTGGAGCAGGCCCGGGAACAAAAGCGAACGGAGCAGTCCGTTCGAGAGTCCGAAGCCATGTTCCGGGCGATTTACGAATCGACCAACGATGCAATTATGTTGTTCGATAAAAGCAGTTTTCTCGACTGTAATGATGCCACGCTCCGGGTTTTTGGCTGTGCTAGCCGCGAAGAATTTTGTGGAAAACATCCTTCCGATTTTTCGCCACCGGTTCAGCCCGACGGATCCGATACGATGGCGCTTTCCAATAAATGGATAGCGCTGGCCATGGAGCACGGCAGCAGTAGTTTTGAATGGCTGCACAAACGCATGGATGGGTCGCTGTTTCCGGCCGAAGTTCTCTTGAGTTTACTGGAGATCAGAGGCAAAACAATGTTACAGGCCGTGGTGCGGGATATTAGCCAGCGCAAGCGGGCAGAGCAAGACTTGAAAGACTACTCCATTGCCCTGGAGTCGACAAATAAAACCCTTGAGGAGTTAAGCAAGGCTGCCGAAGCGGCCAACCAGTCCAAGAGTGAGTTCCTGGCAAACATGAGCCACGAGATTCGCACGCCCATGACGGCCATATTGGGATTCACCGATATCCTCTTGGAGAGCCTGAAAGACGAAGATGGGATTTCCGCGGCCAATACGATCAAGCGAAATGGGCAGTACTTACTGGAACTGATCAACGACATCCTTGATCTTTCGAAAATCGAGGCCGGAAAGTTTGAAATCGAACGTATTACATGTTCGCCGTGCCATATTTTGAATGATGTCGTCTCGCTGATGAGGGTCCGCGCCGAAGCCAAAGGCCTTCCGCTGGATATCGAGTATGTCGGCGCAATTCCAGAAAACATTCAGTGCGATCCAACACGCCTGAGGCAGATACTCATCAATCTGGTCGGCAACGCAATCAAGTTTACCGAAACCGGAAGCGTACGTCTGATTGTCCGGCTTCAGAAAAACAGGGACTGGGAGGATTGTTTGAGGATCGACCTGATAGACTCCGGCATCGGAATGAGCCAAGAGCAAGTCTCGAATCTGTTCCAGCCCTTTACTCAAGCCGATTCATCGACTGCCCGCAAGTTCGGAGGCACCGGCCTGGGGCTAATCATCAGCAAACGCTTGGCGGAAATGCTCGGCGGCGATATTTCAATTAAAAGCAGCCCCGACGTGGGAAGTACATTTTGTTTGACGGTGGAGACCGGTCCATTAGACGGTGTACCCATGCTGGAAAACGTAACGGAGGCTGTCGCTGAGAACAGGCAGAAAGCCAGAACTCTGGCCGTGCCGAAAGTCAAACTGGATTGCCATATCCTGCTGGCCGAAGACGGACCTGACAACCAGAGGTTGATCTCTTTCGTGCTGAAAAAAGCCGGCGCCCGGGTAACAATCGCTGAAAACGGCCGAGTTGCACATGATAAGGCATTGGCTGCTCGCGCTGCGGGCGAGCCGTTTGAAATAATCCTCATGGACATGCAGATGCCCGTCATGGACGGTTACACGGCTACGCGAAAACTCCGCGAAGTCGGTTATGCCGGTACAATAATCGCCCTAACGGCCGGCGCTATGGTCGACGAAAGCGATAAATGCCGTCGCGCCGGGTGCGATGATTATCTCACCAAACCGATCAATGCCGAAAAGTTTTTTTCGACCATTGTCGCATACGCTTCTACACCAGCGGTGTAGAACGTTTGACCAGTTGCAGAGGCAGGCCCCAGGGATCGCGCAGCATGGCAAAGGCGTCTCCGTTGGGGCCCTTTGTCGGTTCGCCGCAGGAAGTGCAACCGGCGGCCAACAGTCGCGAACTGTCGGCCTCTACGTCTTCGGAAACAAAAGCCAGATGTAGAACCAGCGGATTCATCGAGGCATAGTCGGGTACCGGATCCGAAGGGCTGTTGTAGATCTCCAGCAAGGTATGCCCCGCATCGTCGGCCACGAACCAGCCCACGCCGTTAGTGCTGGCCACGTTCATGCCCAGGTTCTCGCAATGCCACTTGGCCATGGCGGCCGGGTCTTCGACGTTCAATGCAATATGCTCAATTTTCACTATTCTGTTTCCTCTATTATCGTCTTGTGGTTTGTGTTTTTTGGATGTCAGTTTTCAGCTTTGGGCTATGAGCTATGAGCTTTGAGCTTTGGATGGGATGACTTAGCTCATACCTCATACCTCATACCTCATTTAATAATCGTGTACCGCTTCGACCAAAGCGATTGCGTTTTCTACGGGCGTTTGCGGAAGCACGCCGTGGCCGAGGTTGAATATGTGCCCGGGGCGGCCGGCCACCGAGTCGAGAATCTCCCAGGCACGCCGTCTGATTTGATCTGGATCAGTCAGCAGCACGACGGGGTCGAGATTGCCTTGTACG
>CAZISU010000837.1:0-3610 GCA_964541935.1 uncultured Planctomycetaceae bacterium
CGACGGTCAGGTTTGGATCTTCTAAGATGGTGTAGTAGTCTTCCGTAAGTCCTTCCAAAATGGCCTTATCCACCTTTTCCGAAGCCTCGTGAAGGAGTTCCAAAGGAGATGGACCAAGCAGACACATGGTGTGGCAGTCTCCACCACCCCACACCTGCGTCTCAAAACTCGCAAGCTCCCATTGATGGGCATGAGGTTTAAGGCCCGCGCGCCGGTACCATTCGGATCGTTCGGTCTCCCACAGTTCCTGGTTCCAGGTTAGTCCTAGTAAAGTACGAGTCACCTTCCCTTCCTCGCAGATTCGACACCGCCACAACACTGTGGAACGTGGCCCGACGAAGTACAAGACGACAACGATGACGCAGACCAGCAAGCAGACGCTTGCACAGACAGCTAATTGCTTTCGGCGAAAATAGGCAGCAAGCCCGATCAAGCAGATGCTGGCAACAGAGATGGAGCCAATTGCACCGACGGCTCCCTGCCAGGCAGTAAAGCCGAAAATCACGCTCAGAATGGCCGTCCCAATCAACATATCGGACAAAGTGAACTGCCACCAGGAGTTACAAAGCGTAGGTCCATTCACTTCTTGGGTCATGGCCTGAACTTTCTCGAAGAATCGCTATTGTCCCCTTACCCGCCCAACACTTCACCGATCCGCTCGACCTCGACCGCTTTCCAAGCCGGCGACAGACGGTTGCCGATAGCTGAGTATTTCGGCTCCAGCGTTTCTTTGTCGAGCACCAGCAGGATTTGTTTAACCAACCCGCTGCCTGTGAATATCAAAACCTCGGCCGTCTCCGAAACTGTCCAGCGGCGCCAGCGACCAGCATCGGGATAGGCGCCTTGCAGACGGGCCCAGCGAGGGTCGTCTTTCGTCAGACGCTCGGTCTCGCGGCAGGCGCGGCAGCGCCCCGCTTCGATGCTCTGGGGTGAAACACGCTGGCGGCAGGATGCGCACTCCACCATGGCGTCGCTCAATACGTGCTCGTCGCTCACGGGGCAGACCGCGGCCAGCTCGCGTGAAACAAGTTTGCCGCTGGCCGTGCAGATAACCAAATCGTTGCGCAAAAGCCGCAATCCGCTTTGCCCGCATGTCTCGATCTCTTCGGCGGCCGCAATCCGCCCGTCGCTGGTGGCGGCCAGATGAAAAGTCTTCGTGCCCGTATACGGACAAACAAACGGCGGCGGCACCAGCGTTGTGGCCCAATCGCAAAACGGCAAATCGGCCGTCCGCTCGCCAATCGAAAAACGCAGCTTCCCTTGGGCGTATTTGCACCACAGGGCGGCCAGTTCAACTTGCGGCCGTGGCTGCCCGTCGTCGGCAGACTCATCTTGTCGAGAGCGTCGATCTAGATGGCCCCAGATCCCACCATCGTCCGTAGACCCGTCGCTGCCAGACCCGACACCAAACTCTTCCTGAACCATTCGTCCGGCAAGTTCCGCCAGCCGGACCAGCTCCGCTTCGGCTGGCTCGGGCGGTTTTTCCAACTTGTGAGTGTCTTCCAGTCCCAGCCGCTTGACAAGCTCATCGTCCAGCTTCCGACCGGTCGAATCGATAAAAAAGCACGTTTCGGCATCGGCACGCTTGACCGTCACGCGCATAAAGAGCCGATTGTCGAGCGTGCAACCGGCCAGATGAACGTGTCCGTCGTCGATCGAATAGGCGGGAAAGAGGCGATCGGCAACCTGGTGAACGCTGGTCGGTTGGGCGTGTGGTGCGAGATTTGCGATTTTTTCCGTCGATACCAAGGCGAAAACTCCAGATTGACCCCCATTTCGGACAATACAGAAGTGTACCACACGGATGTTGTGGAAAAAGACGAAAATCGTAACGAGTCGCCTCAAAACTCGGCGTTTTTAATCCACAGCGATTCGTTCGACGTACTCACGGCCTGGTAACCGGCTGCCAGTATCTTCTCTAAAACAGTCGTGTTACGGATTAATCCACCCGCAAATCGGGGTATAGGGAGTCGCTTAAAATCCTCGGCAACTTCGACGCCGGCGATACCCGGCAAGAGTTCTATGGCATTTGGCCGCGATTTATCGATCACCACCAGCCCCCGTTTGACCGAACGCCCGTCCTGGATAAACAGCCGCACAATCGCCTGCAACCCGAATCTACGTGCGGCCGAAACAAGGTGGTGATGCACCGTAACTATCCCGTCAACGCGATCGAGACTGGCCAAAAAACGCAGCCCGGCCTCATCGCGAGCCAGCCCGCGAACCAGGTCCAAATGCACGAAAACCGGCACATGCGACAACGGCGGCTTGCGAAACGCGTCCAACGCGCTGGGCAAATCCACCAACTCTTCCACCTGCATCATCACCATACTCGCATGAGATACGATGGCGATACGATCGCGCTCACTAGCCGCACTCCGAGTCGATCCACCAGTGCCGTCTAATCTACCAACGGGGGGGCAGGCAAAGTATGGGATCACCGGCTTGACGAAATATTCACACGGCAACGGCTGGAATTGCTTTGGGGGCATTGTTTTTCTCAGCTTGAACGGGTGTGGTTTATAAAATAGCTACCAACTAGCGGCGGTAAAAGCCTGGCTACAAACGGGCGTCGTGAAAGCGCCGCCCCTTGACATCGGCCACCTAATTGGTATATGCTAGTAGGTATCAGACCGATTGGCAACAGAAAATCGGACGACAGGCCAGAGATATATAAGAGAAAGGCCTCGCGACAACAGCGCGAGGCCTTTTTTCGTTCTTGCCTGAGTCGATGCGCTACCCGTGCGCTTGCTCGTCCACCCAAATCACGCATTCCAGTCCCCTTTTATCGCAGCGGCCCAAAACATGTCCGACAAAACCAAACAAGAACCGTGTCATCCGGACCTTGTTCGCCAACAAACGCTTGAAAATCTCAGCTCCCAGAAACTCGATGTGCTCGTTATCGGCGGCGGCATCGTGGGTTCCGGCGTGGCCCGCGACGCGGCCATGCGCGGACTGAAGGTCGGCCTGGTCGAACAGTACGATTTCGCATTCGGAACCAGCAGCCGTTCGAGCCACCTCCTGCACGGAGGGCTGCGATACCTGGCCCAGGGATACCTGCGCCTGGTTCACGAAGCCAGCATGGAAAAACGCGTGATCCACCGCATCGCGCCGCACCTGGCCGACCCGCTGCCCTTCATCTTTCCCACCCGCAAAGGCTGGGAGTGGGCCCGTTGGAAACTCAGCATAGGCGTGAAACTCTACGACGCGCTGTGCGGACGACGCAACCTCGGCAAATCCAGCACGCTCGGACGCAAGGCCGTTTTCAAGCTCTTACCCGGGCTGGAACCCAAAGGCATCACCGGCGCCGTCCGCTATTTCGACGGCCTTACAAACGACTCCCGACTGGTAATCGACACGCTACGTTCGGCTGCCAACAGCGGAGCCATGCTGGCGAATTACACCTGTTTTGACAACGCGACCTACAAAAACGACCGCTGGCACTGCCAAGTCACCGACCGCACGACCGGCCTACCGCTCGAGATCCAAACGGACCAAATAGTAAACGCCACCGGCCCGTGGTCCGACAAAATCGCCCACAGCGGCACCGACCTGCGTCTCACCAAGGGCGTGCATTTGGTAATCGACCGCCAGCGTCTGCCCATCCCCG
>CAZISU010000838.1:0-3603 GCA_964541935.1 uncultured Planctomycetaceae bacterium
GCAGACGCATCCGCTGCTCGTCCGACCATTGTTCGGGCTCAAGCACTTGCAGGCCGTGCTCGACCAGTTCGTCTATCGCCTTGCGGATGCCGAGCGACTGTTCGTCGACCATCTGGTGCGTTCTGCGGCTGAAAGCGTCGAGTTGTTCGGCGGGCGTCATGCCGCTGGGGTCGCGCTGGTGTCTATTTGCCTTGCGCTGTTGCATCAAGCCGGCCACGCGGATCATGAACGCTTCGTCCAGGTTCGAACTGACGATGGCCAAGAACTTCAGACGTTCCAACAACGGCAGGCTCTTCAAAAGGCCTTGCTGCAAAACGCGTTCGTTGAACTCCAGCCAGCTCAATTCGCGGTTGATATACAATTCCGGCGACGTTAAGTCACTCATGCTTCTTTTTGTGTGTAAGTGGTTTTAATTGCGTCAAGTATTCTCGACGGGTGATAACGCTTTGAGATGGGCCTCGCTAGGATTCTTCCAAGCGGATTCTGACCCCGTATATTTCCTCGAACAGACCGCCCTTCCTGGCGAGCGCGCGTTGTTCCAGCAACAAATTCAACGCATCTGGCACCATTACGATCAGATCGTCGCCCTGACGTTCGAAATGCAATTTCGAGGCGTTGGGGATATGGCCCTGCGAGAGCGCGTCGGCCACGCGGAGTATGGCCGCCAGCTTGTTTATCACCACCCGCTGTTCGCGCGGCAGGGCCGTGTAGTCGGTGTGCGATGGTTTCGGCCCGCTACGGCGGTGGTAACGCGCGATATGTGCGACAGATACCATCTCTTCGCGAGTGAGTCCGAACAACTCGGAGTTGATTATCAAATAATAGGAGTGCTTGTGGTGCGAGCGGTCGCTGATATATGCACCGATTTCGTGCAGGATGCCCGCCACCCGCAGCAAGAGCCGATAGCGGCGTCCCAGGCCATGGTCGGCCCGCAGTTCGTCGAAGAGCCGCACGGCTATGTCGGAGACGTTATTGGCGTGTTTCATGTCGGCGTGATATTTTTCGGCAACCGCCGTGGCCGACTGCAACACGCTTTCGTAGAGGGCTTCGTCTACCTGTCCCGTCACGCTGCACGCCAACTCCAGCAACAAGCCGTCGCGCATCGAAACGGTCGATACGATCATCTTCTTGGCCTGCGTTTTCTTCAGCAGAATTTGATAGACGAGCAAGGCCGGGTTAAGCGTCTCCGCCTCGGAAAAAGGCATCCCGTAACGCTTCGAAAGGCCCTCGGTGGTCTGTTTCAAACAGCGCCGCACCAGGCGGTCGAAAGCGTCGGCGTCGATGGAGTACAATTCGCTCGAGGCCGTTTGTTCACCCACTTCGTGTGCGGCGAAACGCGCGTCGCTGCCCACGGCTATAAACGAGTCGATCTTGTCCAACGCGATCGAGCCCGGCGTGGAAGCCGTTTCGTTGAGGATGTGTTGCCGGTAAAGATCGGCCGAGCGCTCGGGCGACTCTTCGCTGGTGCCCAGCAGTTCTTGTAAGCGAATCGTGCCCAGTCGCAGGCTGAGCGAGTTTACGATTTCGTCCTTGTGCAGGACCGTGAGCAGTGTGCTACCGCCGCCCACGTCGGCGATGAGCGTGTTATCGCCCGTTTCCAGAACGTCGCCCACGGCCTGGCGCACGGCCGATACCGTCAGGCGGCTTTCCTCGGCGGTGCCGATGACCTCGACGTGCAGGCCGGTGGCCATGAAAATGCGGTCCAAAAGCGTGTCGGCGTTTGAGGCCTCGCGGACGGCGCTGGTGGCCACGCCGCGGATCTGTTCGACGTCGTAGAGACGCAAAATGCCCACGTAGTCGCGGAGGATATCAACGGCCGAGCGCATGCTGCGTCCGCCTAGCCGGCCTTGGCAAAACGTGTCTTGCCCCAGTCGCACGGCCCTTTGCAGGCGTTCGAGGATTTCGAAACGCCCGTCGGGCAAGACCTCGGCCACCACCATGCGAATGGCGTTTACGCCGATATCGATGGCCGCCACCGTGTGGTGGTCGCCGTCCTTGTGAACTTTTCCTTTTGCCATGATCCCTTACACTCCCCAGACGGATCTATTGAGAATCGGCCGATCGTTTCGGTTGTATTCTTTTCTTTTGCGATTGTTTCTTTTTTGTGGCCATTTTTTTAGTGGCTGCTTTTTTTGTGTCTGTTTTCGCTGTACTAGCGGGAATTTTGTCCAAAACCGAAACGGGCATCAGGCCGCTGTCGATGGCGCTACGAAGTTTCGGGCAGGTGTTGCGGCGTTTGCACAAGTGGCAGCGGCGGCCGGAATTACACAGGCGCGATTTTCCGGCTGCTTTCCGTTTGACTTTTCGCTTGGCCTTTCGACTGGGCTTGTGGTCGATGGTTTTCAGCAGATCGTCCCAGCGGCCTTTTCGTTTCAGCTTTTTCCAGAGCTTGACCAACGTGTTGAAATGTTTGTTACGCCGCGCTTTGCATTGCTTGCGTAAAAGATTTAATCCCTTTTCCAACTCGTCGAAGGCCAGCGTGTTGCCGTAGGTGTCGATGATTTGTTCGCGTTGGAAGCATTTGAATTCGTCGAGTTTGACGCACCAGACGTCGCAGTCGTGAATGTCGCCAAGCACGGTCTGCAAGCGTTTTACGACCGCGATGCTTTTGTCCAGACGCCCGCGGTAAACGGGCCGCACGATTTCCATCGTGTAGCGCAGACGTTTGGCCGCGATGCGCATCTGGTGGTGCTGCTTTTTGTTCTTAGGCGAAGCGAGGCTGTCCTGGTAGGATTTTAACTCCGCAAGTTCCGCGCGAATCCGCTTGCCCACGCGACGGAAGACCACGGGCGTGTAGGCCACGTCTTGCGGTTTGACGCGTCTGAGATTTCCCTTGTAGGACTTGTCGACGTCGACAAGCATCTCCTTTGTCAGGTGCAGAATCTCTTCCAAGACGCCGCTGCGCTCGATGCGATCGATTTCGCGCAACACCATGGGCTGACAGGCTTCGCGGGCCCGTTCGAGATCGACCAGCAAGCGTGCAACCGCGCGGCTTGCCGCACGCTTTTTGAGGCCGACCAACTGTTCGGTCAGTTCCTGGGCGTGAACGTCGCAGTCGCGGGCCGTGCCCAACTCGGTGGTGACGCGGCGGCTCGCCTTGCGCCAGCGGCTAACCATTTGTGCCGGCAGGCAGTCGCTAAACAGCCCCAGGGCGGCCCGCAGACGCCGCGAGGCCACGCGGGCTTGGTGGACGTGTTCGACGTCGATGGATTCGCGAACCCCCACCAATTCGGTGGCAAGTTGCTTGGCCTGCTGGCGTAAATACCAAGCGGCCAGAAAGCGATAACTATCGTCAATCGACGGACTCATGAAACACACCCGCTATCAAAACAGAGCTAATTCCCCCTCGACCTCTCCATTGAAACCGCCTACTTTTCCATACCGCAGCCCAATATAGTATAGGAGCAAGCGGATTGCCATGGGGACATGGGATGCTAACATGGGACGTAAATCGTTATCCACGCAATGTTTGCGTAATTATTTAGTGCCCTGGGCTGGCTGCTTTTTGCAAGATATGCTCGAAGCATGGCCGATTATACAGGCCCATAGAGGGGGTGCGGGTGGCTCGTTATCGCGGCTACTATTCGTCGTGAAACTCATTGA
>CAZISU010000839.1:0-3601 GCA_964541935.1 uncultured Planctomycetaceae bacterium
CTGTGGGCTGTGGGCATTGAGCATTGAGACTCGGGGCTTCACAGCTCATAGCTCACAGCTCCAAAACTGCCACCCCCCCCTCTCGATTTCCTGCATCTATCTCCACCAAGCAGGCTATAATGATAGATGATGGCCGGATTTCCTACCGGTCCCGCTAGGCCTACCCCCTGGCCTGTCGCCATACGAATCTAGGATCAGCCGCCGTGTCCGAAAACAGCTCCGCAAAATCCGATCCTACGGAAAATGCGGATTTGACGGGTACGCCTACTCCGCCCCGTCAACCGCCCGCGGATGCTCCGCCCGCGGTGGTGCCGCCTGCATTGGCTCCGCCGGTGGCCTCCATAGAGGCTCCGCCACTGGCGCCCCCGGCAGCCCCTCCTAAGCAAAGCGATTTGCCTGGCGCCCAGCCTCAGACCACCGACCCCATCCCGTCTTCAGATCCGGCTTCGACATCCACCCCAGCCCTGGCCCGACGCCGCTGGTCGCCCAGCCGGCAGACGACCGGGTTCTTTAGCAGCGTCGTCTTCCACGCCGCGTTGCTGATCGCCCTGGCGCTGGCCGTCGAAGCCACGCGTACGCTGGGCACCGCGCCGTTCGCAATCGAGCTGGGCAACCAAGATCCGGTTCGATTGGAATCGTCCGAAAACGCGCCCCTCGATCCACAAAAGCAAAACGATCGGCTCGAAGGCCAGGCCGTGGCCGTCAACGTGCCATTCGATGATCCGCAACTGGACGACCTCCGCCAAGGCCCCACGGGCCCGCTAGTCAAGCCCGGCAAACCGCAGCCGCTGGGCCTAGATTCCGGCAAGCTCGCAATCGACGACAACAGCCCCCGTGGCGGCGGTCTGGAAGGTCGCGGCGCTCAGGCACGCGCCCGGCTACTGCCCATACGCGGTGGAACGCCCCAGAGCGAAGCGGCCGTCCAACGCGGTCTGAAATGGCTGGCCTTTCACCAACGCGACGACGGCAGTTGGAACTTCAACCACCACGGCAACCGCTGCCGCAAAGCCTGCCGCCATCCGGGCTCCGAGGCCAGCACCACCGCCGCCACGGCCCTGGCCCTGCTACCGTTTTTGGGTGCCGGACATACGCACACTTCCGACGAGTACGGCGAGGTGGTCGAACGCGGGCTGTATTATCTCAACAATAAGGCGTCCTTCGGACCGCGTGGGGCCGACCTTCGCGACGGCACAATGTACGGCCAAGGTCTGGCCGCCATCGCGTTGTGCGAGGCCTATGCCATGTCCGGCGAAGCCACCATTAAAGGCCTGGCCCAGCAATCTGTTGATTTCGTCGTTTTCGCCCAGGATAAAAAAGGCGGCGGTTGGCGATACGAGCCCGGCCAGCCCGGCGATACCACCGTGACCGGCTGGCAATTGATGGCACTCAAATCCGCCCAAATGGCCAAGCTCAACGTGCCCTCGACCACGTTTTTTATGGTCGAACAGTTCCTCGACTCGGTGTCGTCTGAGTACGGCTCTCGCTACGGGTACTTGTCGCCGGCAAACCCGGGCAAAACCACCACGGCCATCGGCCTGCTCGCGCGGATGTACACCGGCTGGCGTCGCGGCCGCCCGGAGCTCAAACGCGGCGTGGCGCTGCTGGACGAGTGGGGGCCGTCTGAAACCAACATGTACTTCAACTACTACGCCACCCAAGTACTCTGCCACTGGGGCGGACCTGAATGGGAACGCTGGAACCCCAAGATGCGCGAATACCTCATCGCCACGCAAGCAACCGCCGGCCACGAATCCGGCAGTTGGTACTTCCCCGATAAACACGGCGACAAAGGCGGCCGACTATACAACACGGCCATGGCCGTCATGACCCTGGAAGTCTATTACCGCTATATGCCGCTGTATGATCGCGAGGCTTTTAGCGGAGATGTGGCGGAGCGGAAGGCTGGTGAGTGAGTTGCGGTTTTCAAGTTTCAGGTTTTGACGAGAAATATTACTTACTACCTCAAGCCATACTTTCCGGAAACATCCTGTTAATCTTGTAAATCATGTCAGAACTATGGCCTGCTGCCTGTTTTTTGGACAGGATTACCAGAATTTACAGGATAGGTGGCGAGCCGTCCGCAATTCGATTTGCATTCTATTCGGTGGCGAAAAAGTCATATGCCGCCACTTACACTAAACATATGTATAGAGACGCGTTTAATTCCCTCTTCTAGTTCCAATGACTTGATCTCCAATCACCACATATGCTATTATTCAGCTCATGGTGAAACGCAATAATCATTATGAAGCTGCCTTCGAGGCTTATCTTCGCGACTGTCGTGTACCCTACGTGGCAGTCGACGAGGCCAAGCGGAGCCTCTTGGCCGGCGGCGATTCGATGAAAAGCCTCGACTTCATTGTCTCGCCACCAAACGTCCCTGCGCCGGTCAATTGGCTGGTCGACGTCAAGGGACGCCGCTTTCCCTCCGGCGATCGTCAAAAGCAATATTGGAAGAACTGGTCAACGCGCGACGATCTTGTGAGTCTCAGCCGCTGGGAGGACCTTTTCGGCGACCGCTTCGGCGGGCTGTTCGTGTTCGCCTTTAATATAGTGGGCGACCGCTCACCGCTTCCGGCAGAACAACTCTTCGAGTTCCGCCAAGCGCTCTACGGCTTCGTTGCCATCCGCTTAAGCGACTATTTGGGCCACGCGCGAATGATCTCCCCGCGCTGGGACACCGTGGCGATGCCCACTACAGCTTTTCGCCGCCTGGCCCGACCGGTCGGGCAGTTCTTTTCTACTGCTTGATGGGAACAGAGTTTTTTTACAGAAGGAAACGAAGGAAAGGAACGAAGGGGGCAGGGAATGAGCAATGTCCAAACCTCAAACCTGAAACCTCCGCGACTTACTTCACCACCTCAATCAATCGCTCAATATCTTCCTCGTTATTATAAGCGTGCGGACTGATACGCATCATGCCGTTGCGGCAGCTTAGGACCACGCCCTGTTCGAGACAGCGTTGCTTGAGCGTTTCGGGATCTTGGCTGGCGAGTTTGAAGACCACGATGCCGCTCTTGTGCGTATCCGCTTGCGATGACGGATCTTCGCCAAACACGTCGCGTGGCGATTTAACATCCGCGCCGATCTCGCGTAGACGCCGACAGGCATAGTCGCTGAGCTCGATAATTCGCCGCGAAATGGCCTTTGCGCCAAACTTCTGAAGCATTTCGATGCTGGCCCCCATGGCGGCCAACGCGCCCATGCATTGTGTGCCACCTTCGTAACGCGAGGCCATCTTGCGTAGCGGTTGCCCCACCTTCTGGAATTCCATGGGCTCACCGACGCTGCGCCAGCCGATTCCGGTGGGGCGAAGTTTGTCGAGATGTTCGCCGCGGACGAAAAACACACCGGCCCCCTCCGGGCCCAGCATCCACTTGTGGCTGTCGGCGCATGCGAAATCGACGGGCCATTTCTTCACGTCCAACTCGAAGGCGCCCAGCCCTTGAATAACATCGATGAACAATAGGGCCCCTTTCTGATGGACGACCTCGGCCAGACGTTCCAGTTCGTGCCGCCAGCCGCTACAGAAACTGACCCAGCTAACCGTCACCACGCGAGTTCTCTTATCGCAGGCCTCGGCGATTCGCTCTAAATTGGG
>CAZISU010000840.1:0-3600 GCA_964541935.1 uncultured Planctomycetaceae bacterium
GCAAGGCCGCAGGAAATACCGAACAAGCCACGGGTGGCTGGGGAGGCTCGCCGTGAACGTTGCTTCTCTGTTACCGCTGGGAAAAAGTCTGCTGAGTGAAGGCCTAACCCGTACCACGTTCGAGTGGGGGCGGATTCAGACGAACTCGGATTGGATTTTGCCGGTCGCGGTTTTCGTGATGGCCGTGCTGTTTGTGGTGCGCATGTACCGCCGCGATGCCAGCGAGCTGACTCGTCGCACGCGGGTTGTGCTCACGGTTCTACGAATCTGTGTTTTTCTGTCGCTTTTGCTGCTTTATCTGCAACCGCAATGGCGTACTGAGATCGAGCGGAAGGTGAACTCGCGTGTGGTTCTGCTGGTCGATACCAGCCTGAGCATGGGCATGGCCGACGCCGGGTCGGAATCTGAAGCAAACAGTAGCGCTGCCGATACACGCACCACGCGGGCCGATTATGTTGCCAAGACGCTCGGCGATGTGGATTTTGTCAGTCGCGTACAAGACCGCCACGATTTGGCCGTATTCCGCTTCGACGAAAGTGCCGAGGCCGTGGCATCAATTGAAAAACGTGGCGTCGAAAAGCAACAGCGAGAAGGGGCTGCCGGCAACGCGACCGATAAACCCACATCCCAAACAGGCAAAGTCGATTGGGCCGAAGTGCTCTCGCCGCATGGCGCGCAGACTCGTTTGTGCGACGCACTGGTGGATGTGATTCAAGAGCAGCAAGACGCGCCGCTTGCGGCCGTGATTTGCATCAGCGACGGCTGTCAGAACATGGGCGCCGGACCGCAGGCCGCGGTGGCTGCTGCCACCGAGGCGGGTGTGCCCGTCTATACAATAGGGGTCGGTTCGCAACGGCTGCCGGTGAACGTTCGCGTGGCCGACTTTATCGTGCCGGCGCGGGCATATCCGGGCGACGAGTACACGGTCAGCGGCTTTGTGCAAGGGCACCGCGCGGCCGGCCGGACGGTCACGGTAGAACTTTTACAACGGGCGGCCGTCGATGGTAGTGCCGCGGCCGCGAAAACGGGCAGCGGGAAGCTGGTGGCACGTCGGCAGGTGACCTTGGGCGGCGATGGCGAAGTCATGCCCGTCAAGTTCGAACTAACGCCCGAAGCCTTGGGCCGCCAGACGCTGTGCCTGAAGGTGACGGGGGTGGCGGGCGACGTGGATCCGGCTGATAATATGCGTGAAGCCGACGTGGAGATCGTCGACCGCAAGTGCCGCGTGCTATTGCTGGCGGGCGGTCCGTCGCGTGAGTATCGTTTTTTGAGGAACCTGCTGCACCGCGACGAGTCTGTCGAAGTCGACGTGCTTTTGCAAACGGCCCAGGTGGGCATGTCGCAGGACGCCGCGTCCGTGCTCGACGATTTCCCCGACACGCGCGAGGGCATGTTCAAGTACGACTGCGTGGTGGCTTTGGACCCCGATTGGCGGACCTTCACCGACGGGCAATTGGAACTGCTGGAGAGTTGGGTGGCCGAACAGGGCGGCGGGCTGGCCGTGGCGGCCGGGGCCGTGCATATGGGCAACCCCATCGACAGTTGGATCGGCGACGAACGCATGGACACGGTTCGGGCGCTTTATCCGGTAACGTTCCATCGGCGTTTCGCCATGCAAGCCGGTAGCCATGCGGCCAAGGAGCCGTGGCCGCTGAGCTTCACTCGTGAAGGTTTGGAGGAGGAGTTCCTGTGGTTGGCCGACGATGCGGAGGCGAGCCAGGCAGCCTGGGCCGATTTTCCGGGCGTATACAGCTATTATCCGGTGGCGGGAGCCAAGCCGGGCGGGACCGTTTTCGCGCGGTTCTCAGATCCGGCCGTTGCGGCAGGGGCCGGATCCATCAGGGGATCGGCACTCGATACGACAGACGCCGGCGACAAAGACAAGCCGGTCTATTTCGCCGGCCAGTTCTTCGGCTCGGGGCGTGTGTTCTACATGGGCAGCAGCGAAATGTGGCGATTGCGGCGTGTGGACGAGGCATTTTTCGAGACGTTCTACACCAAGCTAGTCAGACACATTTCGCAAGGTCGATTGTTGCGTGGTTCCAGCCGCGGCACGCTGATGGTGGGCCGCGATCGGTATGTGCTGGGCAACACGGCCGAGATCCGCGCACGCTTGACCGACGCGGAACTGAAACCGCTGGAAGCAGCCGACGTTGAGTTGCAAGTCGTCGCGCCCGACGGGAGCACGGATACCGTTTTGCTCAAACCCGACCCACGACGTAGCGGCACGTTCGCCGGGCGAGTGCCATTGATCCAAGAGGGCGCTTACCGCTTCGAGTTGCCCATACCCAAAGGCAACGAGCCTGCAAGCGACAACATCCGCCTCACGCGACGCGTGCAGGTGAAAATGCCCGACCTGGAACGGCAGAATTCGCAGCGCAACGACGCACTGATGAGCAAAATCGCCAAGCAAACCGGCGGGCAATACTATACGGACGTGCGCAAGGCGCTGGCGAAGTTCGATGCTGCCGCATTGCCCAACAGCAATACAGGAAGCGGGCGGGCCGGATCGCTTTTAGCTGAACTGAAAGATCGCACCAAAACGATTGTGCTTACGGCCGCGCCCGATCGGCTGTGGCGTGAGAACTGGCTGATTGGGGCGATGATTTTAATTTGTGGGCTGCTTTCGTTGGAATGGTTGATACGGCGGTTGATGAAGTTGGCTTGATTAGGAAGCCCGAATGAAGAATGAATTAGGAATCTAGAATGAACAAATGTCGAAGGTTGTTAGTCAAGTAGGGTGCGTCCGCGACGTACCAGCATCACCATGGTGCGTCGCGGACGCACCCTACAATACTCCAAAACAATCTTCGTTTCCTTTGTTTACTTCTATAAAATTTAACTTTAAATAACATGGCATCAGAAACAGTCCCGAAACCGACTAAGCTTTCGCCCGCTATAGTGCGTCAACTCGACGCGCTGAGGCGGATGATACGCGCTTATGTCTATGTTGAGGGCACGGCCACGGCGGTCGTGTTGCTGGCCGTGGCGTTCTGGTGCAGTCTGGCGATCGACTGGTTCTTCGAGCCTCCGGTTTGGGCGCGGGCGATCATGCTGGGCGGGCTGGTTGTCGCTTTAATGGGCGTGGTATTCAAGCTGATCGTGTTGCGCCTGCGGGTGCCTCTGAGCGACGCCAATATGGCCGTTTTGCTGGAGCGGCGGTTCTCGCGGCTGGACGAAACTTTGCTGACGACCGTCGACCTGAGCGGCGACGTGCCGGCCGAAACCGAAGGCTTCAGTTCGCCGATGCTGCGGAAGACATGCAGCGAGGCCGAAGCGCGGTTGGCCAATCTGCCGGTCCGTGATGTTATCCAGCGAGAATCTCTCAAGCGGCTGATATGGGTGGCCGGCGCGTTGGTGGTTTCGATGATCCTGTTCGCGGCCGTGGCTGCCGATGCATTTGGCGTTTGGGCCCGTCGCGGCCTGTTCTTCTCCACGGAACTCTGGCCGCGTCAAGCGAGCCTGTCGGTCGAAGGTTTCGACGGCGGTGTGATGAAAGTCGCGCGCGGCACCGATATCGAGATCGTGGTCACGGCCGATTGCGGCAAACCGCTTGTACCTAAAACGGTCGAGGTGCGTTATCACACCGAGGGTGGTTCG
>CAZISU010000841.1:0-3597 GCA_964541935.1 uncultured Planctomycetaceae bacterium
CGACTCGATGTTCTCGGCCTCCAGGGCCAGACGGATATCTTCCCGCGTGGCTCCAAAAAGCTGCGGGGCAACGGTCAAACAGGTCAACCAGCGGTTGGAACATCCACCCACGATCTCGGGCATAAAACTAACGCCCGGCAGTTCGCCCAGGTTTTCTTCATAGAAACTAAAATTGGCCCGCCGGCTGCCCACGCGGTCTTCGAGCACCTCGAGTTGCCCACGGGCCACGGCCGCCAGCAGATTGCTCATGCGGTAGTTGTAGCCGACCCGCGAATGCTCGTAATGCACGGCCGGGTCGCGCGCCTGCGTGGCCAAGTGACGGATCCGCTCGGCCAGCTCGGGCCGCTGCGAAACCAGCATCCCGCCCGAGCTGGCGGTGATGATCTTGTTGCCGTTGAACGAAAAGCAACCGACCGTGCCAAAGTTTCCGGCCGGCGTGCCGCGATAGGCGGCACCCAGGGCCTCGGCGGCGTCTTCGATTACGGGGACATTATAACGTTGACACGAATCCAGAATCGGTTCGTAATCGGCACACTGCCCGTAAAGGTCGACGGTTATCACGGCCTTGGGCAGTTTCCCCCGCCGCGCGGACGCATCGAGTTCCTCGGCCAAAAGTGCCGGGTCCATATTCCAAGTATCTTCGTCGCTGTCGATGAAGACGGGCGCGGCGCCCACGTAGCGGATGGCGTTGGCCGTGGCCGCGAACGTCAAGGTCGACGTCAACACTTCGTCGCCCGGCCCTACACCCAATGCCACCAGCGCCAAGTGCAGAGCCGCCGTCCCGCTGGAAAGCGCAACCGCCGCCGGCGCGGCAACCTTTTGGGCAAACTCTTCCTCGAGCATGTCGACGTGCGGGCCCAACGGCGCGATCCAATTCGAATCGAAGGCCTCTAAAAGCAAGGCCCGCGATTGCGGCGACATGTGCGGGGGTGAAAGGTATATGCGATTGGTCGTGGAAGAAACGCGACTTTCGGAAATGGTGGCAGGTCGGTCGATCCGAATTGGTTTCGCCTGTGCCACGAAACGCCGCTGGGCCATTTCATGCAAAGCTCCCGTCAGTTCGCCCAGGTTTGAAATTTGCGCATCCGCATCATCTTCCTCACGGCCGGCTTCCGCGTCGCAATGCAACCCACCCGGGAATCTGACGCGGATTGTTCCCATTCCTAAACCACGGGCGCCTTGAAAATCCTTGGCGGGATTGTCTCCGATGTAAACGGCTTTGTTTGCTTCGACCCCTAGACGCGAGAGGGCCTCTTTAAACGGTCGCGGGCTCGGCTTCCAGGCGTCTCGGCCCAAGGCGTCTGAATAGACTACACAATCGAGTCGGTTTTGCAGCCCCAGTGCGGTTACTTTTCGCTGCTGCACACTCAGGTATCCGTCGGTAATCAGCCCAAGTCGGCAGTTCGTTTGAAGTTCGTCGAGAAGTTCGCTCGTCCCGCGGGAAAGCGCGATGCTGGGCCGATGGTCTCGATATACTCGCACCATCGATTCGCGCCAATCGTCCGGCTGCAAGCCTTTGTTTTGCAACCACAGATCGAAGGTATCGCCGCGGATTCCGTCATCGAACATCCGCCTCAACTCTTCGAACGTTTCTGTTTCCGAAAAATCCAGAGTTTCCTTTGCCCAAGCGGCTACCGCTTTGAAACCGCTCAGCACGTAGTCGCTTTCCGCATAGAGTGTGTCATCGAGGTCGAAAATCACGGCTTCCCAACCACCGTTTTGGCCGGCCATTTGCAAACGTTCGTTTTCCGTCGCAAAGACACTCTCGTCAAATCGCGACAGATACACGTCACCTGCATAAGAGCGGAAACTTGACGCGTCAAGCTCGATCCCAGACAGCTTGGCCAACAATCGACGAGGCCAATCATCTCCGGCCGCTATGCCCAGCGGCACTCCGCCTCCCAATCGGGCATTTATTTCCGTGAAGCAAGGAGTCTCGCCGTTCATAATGCACTGCACCGTAATCGGCCCCGTCGCTGGAAGCGCTCGGGCGACCCGAATGCAAGCATCTTGAATGGCTGCATCTACAACCGTTTTGCCAACAACAACTTCGCCACCGCGAACCCTGATGCGTTGCCGCGAAACAACCGAAAGAACATTGCTGTCGAGGTCGCAAACCACATCGCTTGTGATCTCGGGCCCCGGCAAAAACTCTTGAACAATCGGGTTGGAGATGTAATTCGAAAAAAAAGACAGCTCCTCGGCGTTTTCGACCTTGAATGTGTGATGCGACGCGCTGCCGCTACGCGGTTTGATGAACAGTGGATATTCTACGGCGGTGCGATCAATAGTATCTGGCAACCATGAGCGAGGAGACGGAATCCCAAGGCCGTCGAAAAAAGCGACCGTATTCCACTTGTCGTCGGCTATCCGCGCCGCCTGCGAAGAAACAACGGCCAGACGCGCGCCCGTTGCCTCCAGAGCCTTACGGTTAGCGGCCAGAACCGGAATGTCCGGATCAATTAACGGAAAAACCACCGTCACGTTTTCACGGGACAAAATTTCAAGCAAACAGGGAATATAATCCGCTGAATCCAGCCGCGGAACCAGATACGACTGATCCGCCTCGCGCAGGGCCGGCGCAAGCGGATCGATGTCGATTGCGATAATGCGACCGCCAATCTGCAATTCTTCGTAGGCCTGTCGAAAACATCGCAAAAGCTCTACGCGACGTCCCACGCTGGTGAATAAGATGTTTACACCCGTCATATGTCTACCATGCGATGTTAGTTGTCGACTTTTTCCATAATGGAATTCGCGCCCATGAACTTCGGCATCGTGGCATGAGCGGCGGCACTGATTTGCTCGCGCCTAATCACTTTTAGAATCGTCAACCAGAGGATTCGAATGTCCAGCCAGATGCTCCAATTGTCGACGTACCACACGTCCAGTTCGAATTTTCTTTCCCAAGAGATCGCGTTGCGGCCGTTGATTTGTGCCCAGCCGGTTATGCCCGGCTTGACCTCGTTGCGACGCGACTGCTGGGACGTGTAACGATGCAGATACTCCATCAACAACGGCCGCGGCCCCACCAGGCTCATCTGTCCACGCAATACATTCCACAGTTCCGGAAGCTCGTCGAGGCTCGTAGCCCGCAAGAGTTGTCCCAGCCGCGTGAGCCGCTGTGCGTCGGGAAGCGGCCGGCCATGGGCGTCGACGGCATCGCGCATGGTGCGGAACTTGAGCATCTCGAATGGCCGGCCGCCCAGGCCGGGTCGAGTTTGACGAAACAACACCGGCGCGCCCAGCGATCTCCGCACGGCCACGGCCACGCCAATCATCAACGGCGCAAACACGATCAGACCGACAATCGCGGCTGTTATATCAATCGTTCGTTTTAGCCAGTTACAACGCACGCCTCATACCCTCTAAAGCTTCACCGTACAGGCCGCCCACGAATAACCTACCCCGAATCCAATCAGAGCCAATTGCTGACCCGGCCGTGTCTGGCCCGAGTTGATCGACTCGGCCAGGGCGATGGGGATCGAGGCCGAAACCGTGTTGCCGATCGTCTCCATGCACAGCACCATCTTCTCCCAAGGCACCTTGCTCTGCCCGGCCAAATTGCGGAGCATGAACTCGTTGGCCTGATGGTAC
>CAZISU010000842.1:0-3588 GCA_964541935.1 uncultured Planctomycetaceae bacterium
CGGGCTGGACGTGGAACAAGACGACCTAAACCGGGGTCTGGAGGCGTTTGCCGACAAACAGTTCGACTTCGTCGTGCTTTCGCAAACCCTGCAAGACGTACATGACGTGCCCCGCGTTCTCAGCGAAATGCTGCGTGTGGGCGGAGAGGGTATCGTCAGTTTCCCAAATCTCGGGTACCATCGCTACCGCCGCGAACTGTCCGAGCAAGGCCGCGCGCCGCACGCCGGTTCGACCACGGGCCAAAGCTGGTACAATACGCCCACAGTGCGATTCCTCTCCATCGCCGATTTCGAGGAACTCTGCCAGCAGCAGGGCTACCACATCCACCAACAAGTACACCTCGATACCGCGGCCGGTTGTCGCATCGAGGAAGACCCCAACCTCAACGCCGACGTTGCCATCGTTGTGATTAGCGATTCGAAGGAATAAGCATAAATGATTCTAGCCGTTGACCTGGGCAGTACGAACTTCAAGGCTGCCGTTTTCGATTCTAATCTAGATATCCTGGGTGTCGGCTCGCGGCCGCTCGAATACAACTTCGCGGCGGGCGGATGCGTGGAAATAGAAGTCGAGCATGCCGTCGAGACCTTCGAAATGGCCGTGCGGCGGGCCATTGCCGAGGCCGGCATTGCGGCTGAAGATATCAGTTGCATGGCCATAACCAGCCAAGCGCAAACTTTTACGATTGTCGATCCCACAGGTCGGCCCAAGATGCCCTTCATCTCCTGGCAGGATACCCGCGCGGGCGAAACCTGTGAGCGTCTGGCCGCCATGGCCGAGTTGGACGACTTCGGCCGCCACGTCGGCTTTGGGCAATTGCTCGACGCCCTGCAAGTTTGCCAGCTCGCGCACATCCGCCACACGGGGTCCGAGATACGCAAGGGGCCCGAGTTGATCGAGCCGACCGATAGTGTTTTGCATTTGCCTACCTTTCTGGTGCAACGCTTGATCGGGCGATCGGTCATCGACCGCAACCTGGCGGCCATGAGCGGGCTGTATTCGCTCGTCGATAACGACTGGTGGCCGCCGGCGCTGGCGGCCTGCGGGCTTGCGGTCGAGCAACTTTCGTCGCTCGTACCCATCGGGTCGGTCGCTGGACGGACTGCTGACGGGGACGATAGCACTTTGCTGCCGGCCGGCATTCCCGTGGTTCTGGCCGGCAACGATCAGACGGCCGGCGCTTACGGGGCGGACCTGGAAGAGGGCCTTGAAAGCGGGCGGCAAGGGGCCCTTTTGCTAACCCTGGGCACGGCTCAGGTTGCCTATGCCTGTAGCAACGAATTGGATCAGCTCAGCGGCGCACTGGTTCGTGGCCCGTATCCGGGCGGGTTGTACTACCGTCTGGCCGCCGACAGTTGCGGCGGCAGCATCGTCAATTGGGCAAAAACCGTCCTGCCCGGTTGCAGCACCGACGCCGAGTTTTTCGCCCGCGTCGCGGAAGTCCAGCCGGGCTGCCAGGGACTCGTGTTCGACGCCGACCTGCCCAGCGGCCAAGGCGCCTGGCGGAACCTGGCCTTTTGCCACACCGCCGCCGACATGGCCCGCGCGGTAATCGAAAGCCTCGTGCGTCGCATGGCCGAGATGGTAGACGCGATGGACCTGGATCTATCGCAACTGACCGTGCTAGCCGCCGGCGGCGGAAGTCGCGCGAATGTTTGGGTCTCGATCCTCTCGCAAACCCTGGGCTGCGAGATCGAAACCACCGAAGCCGACCCGCTACGCGGAGCCGCGCGAATGGGTCGGGAGTCGTTAGCGGAATGAGCGACTTGTAAATCAAACGAAATTTTCAGATCCAAGATGAATTATGAAATCTCGATATAGGGTTCGTGCTGCTTTGAGGCGTGAGGCGACTGATCGTGTGCCGGTTTTCATGTGGTTTCATCCCGAAACAAAAACCCTTTTGGCTGGGCATCTAGAGATCCCGGCGGGCGAAGTCGAGACCGTGCTGGGCAACGATGTGCGCATGACGTGGGTGAATAACAACTATGCCATGGAAGGAATTGTGCATGAGCATGACGGAGAATCGCATGATGACGAATGGGGGATAAAGTGGGTCAAGGATGGACCGTACAACCAAATCTCCCATTTTCCACTTGCCGAGGCCTCGCCGCAGGAGTTGCTGGCATATCAATTCCCCGTCGAGCACATCGAGTTTCTGCTTTCGCTGATGGAACCGGTAGTGGGAATGGCCGACGAATACTTCATCGGCTGCGACGTTTCGCCTAACGTGTTCGAAATGTTTTGGCGCCTGCGCGGATTGGAAGCGGCGATGTGCGATATGGCCACTGATCACGATTTGGCCTACGAGATGCTGGGGCATTGTGGCGACTTTGCCGTGCGGCTTTCCGAATTGGCATGCGAGCGGTTTCCGCTGGATTGGCTCTGGTGCGGCGACGATGTCGCCAGCCAGAGGTCGATGCTGATGAGTCCGCAAAACTGGCGTGATCTTGTCAAACCGCATCTTGCCCGGTGTTTCCAGGTAGGCAAGAAGCACGGCCTGTGGGTGGCTTACCACTGTTGCGGAGCGCTGCGGCCGATCATACCCGATCTGATCGAAATCGGACTCGATGTGCTCAACCCCATCCAATGCAACTGCCCCGGCATGGACGCCCTGGAGTTGAAACGCGAATTCGGCCCGGAATTGAGTTTCATGGGCGGAGTCGACACGCAAGGCCTGCTGCCAAAAGGCACGGTGGACGAAGTTCGCCGCGAAACCCGCCGCTTGATCGACGGTATGACATCCGACGGCGGCGGCTACATCCTTGCCGCCTCGCATACCATCCCGCCGGAAACACCGCTTGAGAACATTTTAGCCATGTACGCCGAGGCCGGAATTTCACGTCAGGAAATATTCGACCGTGCCGCCACTGTCCGCCGAGAATTATCCTAGTGCTTTATCATCAATATTGGTATTACAGCGGCCGCAAGCGGCTCGGCTAACAATCTCACGTCTCAAGTCCTCAGTCTCACGTCCCCTCCAAATCTAATCACCAAAAGACATAAAAAAACATGCAAGCCGAAGTCATTTCCATTGGCGACGAGATCGTCAGCGGACAACTGTTGGACAGCAACGCGCAATGGCTGAGCACGCACATGGCCGATTTGGGGATCCGCGTGCTCTATCACACGACCGTGGGCGATGACTTGCAGGCCCAGGCCGACGTCTTTCGGCAGGCGATTGAACGGGCTGACGTGGTGATATGCACCGGCGGGTTGGGGCCCACGGCCGACGACCTTACACGTCAGGCCCTGGCCGACGCCACCGGGCGGTCGTTGCAGAGGAGTGAAGAGGCACTGGAACACATCCGCCGGCTATTCGAGCGTCGCAAGTGGGAGATGCCCAAGCGGAACGAGTTGCAGGCGTTTTTTCCGGACGGCAGCCGCATGATCCACAACCCCTACGGCACCGCGCCGGGCATAGATATGCAAATCCAGCGGGATGGGCGCGGGGCGTGTCGTTTCTTCGCCTTGCCGGGCGTGCCGGCCGAAATGCGCGAAATGTGGGACGGCTCGCTGCTGGCTGCGCTACACCAAATCGGGGCCGGCCGACGGGTTATCGTTCATAAAAAGATATCGTGTTTCGGGGC
>CAZISU010000843.1:0-3582 GCA_964541935.1 uncultured Planctomycetaceae bacterium
GGTTTTGGGCATGCCCCTCACGATGCGCAAGCTGCGGGCGGCCCTGACACACGTAACTTCGCAGCAGTCGGCGGTTACGGAAGGATCACCATCAGAGAGTGCCGAGGGTTGAAGCGGAAATTAGTTCAACGTATTATTGGTACCATAAGATGAGATATAATTGCTTCTTCACCATCACCTGCATTGTACTTCTTTCAATTGTTTCCGCGCCTCTTTATGCCGGATGGGAGACGAGCAATCCCTTTGTGGGCGTTACCTACAGTAAGCTGCGCGACAGCGACGTACACCCAATCCTGGGCTGGTCGTCGAGCCTTTTGAGCGTCGACGTAATGGAGATCGATCTGGATGCCGAGGGAATTGGTTTCCATTGCACGCCTTCCAACGGTGCCGGGTTCGGGGAAACCGATCGACAAACGACCATGAATTTCATGCAGTCAAGCGGTACGGAAATTGCAATCAATACCAATTTTTACAGCTACTCGACGAACGATTGCCTGGGTTTGGTATATTCCGACAGCAACTTGGTTTCAAGTTTTTCCTCCGCCTGGCCGTCAATCAATATCTCACCCGATAATCAGGCCGAATTGATCACCGCTGCCGCGTCGGTCCACGACTATCCCTACGGCAATGCCTTTTCTGGAAGCGTAGTGATTGTCAAAAATGGCGATGTTGTCAGCAATTCAGATACAGCTTATCATCCACGCACGGCGGCGGGCTATAACGCGGAGGAAAACAAACTCATCCTCATGACGGTCGACGGACGACAGACGCAATCGATCGGGGTAAAATTGGAACAACTGGGAACGCTGATGGCCAATTTCGGTGCCACCTGGGCGGTGAACCTAGACGGTGGTGGTTCGACGCAAATGACCAGCAACACGGGGACGGCGGCCTATGTGAACAGTCCGTCGGAAACATATCGCGCGGTGGCCGCCAACCTGGGCGTGCATGCCATAGTCGACACCTCCTTCCACGAATTTGCCAACTTCGAACACGGTAATAAAGCCACATTCGAATACAGCCCCGGCTACTCCGGAAGCAGTCAGGGGTTTAACGAGAGTTCCTCGAATACGGTTCTGGTCGATACAGCAGCAGGGGCAGGTCAAGGCTCCTTGCAAGTCAACATTATCGACGACAGCTCGCAAACAGAGCAATGGTTCGCGCGTATTATCTCCGGCTCATCGGCCGCGCAGAGCCAAAATACCATTCGTGAAGCCGCCGGATACGTGGGGCTGATGGCCAAAACAACCGACGCGGATACCTTTATCTCGTTCGCGCTGGACGATCCCATAACGGGCGACCGTGGCCTGCAAAAAGAATTGATCGCCGACGGCCAATGGCACTGGTATCAATGGGACATCGAAGACAACAGCCAGTGGGAGTCTTGGACTTCTTCCGGCAACGGCCAAATCGACGGATCCATTTTTACAATCGATTCGGTACAACTCTGGGGGACGGATAACGCGACCGTCCACCTCGACCAGATATCGCATTGCAGCACTGGCCCGCTTAGCTTGCCTCCGGTGGCCGAGGACGATTTTTACAGCATCGACGAGGACAAATCACTATATACCTATACTTGGCGTGGGGTTCTCGCTAATGACGTGGACCCGGATGGCGGTACACTTTGGGCTATCAAGGTTAGCGACCCGGCGCATGGCGCGATCAACTTAAACTCAGACGGTTTGCTGGCATATTTACCGGAAGAAAACTGGGGCGGGACCGATACGTTTACCTACAAAGTGACCGACGGAACCAGCTATTCTGACATAGCCACAGTGACCCTGACCGTCGATGCGGTCAACGACGCGCCCTTGGTTGTGGCCGATGCCTACGACGTACAGATGGGTGATTTCTTGGTTGTGCAACCCGAAGAAGGGCTGCTGACAAACGACTCGGATATCGAGGACGATGAGTTGAGCGCGGTGTTGGTCAACGATGCCTTGCCTTCTCACGGGGAAGTACAGTTTCTCGACGAAGGCGGTTTTACATATTTGCCTGATGCGGGCTTTGTGGGCACGGATTCTTTTGAGTACAAGGTGTTTGACGGCACCGACTACTCAGAGATTGTCGTGTGTACGCTCACGATTGCAGCCAATGCGATCCCCGGGGATGCCAACAATGACGGCGTGGTCGACGACGCCGACGCCGCTATTCTGGCCGGCTACTGGCAACAAACCGCTTATTGGTCCTGGGGCGACTTCAATGGAGATCGTATCGCTGACGAGGCCGATGCCACAATCCTAGCTGCGAACTGGATGAAAACCACTTCGGCCGGCGACAGCGTGCCGGAGCCGGGCACGCTGTTTCTGTTGATCGCGGGGATGATGATGACGTTGCTTGGGCGGAAGGCCTTTCACCGCAGGTGGATCTAGTTGGACGGTTAGCCCCCGCTTTTGGTGGTACTTTGCGAAGCCGCAAGCGGTTCGATGGGTAAAATGGGGACTGTAGGAATCGTAGGGGACGTGTCCGCAAGGCCATAATGCGTATGTCGCGAGCCGCTTGCGGCTTGCATGTTTTAGCTACAAATGGCAGTAGTCGGGATGTAGCTTATACGCGGCAAGGCTGCCGGCCACTATTGAGCCACAAGCTGAACTCTTAAAACGACTTAGGCCACCCCCCAGACTGTCGTTCGCCTTGTCGATTTTCGTTCGAATCGGTATAATCGGGGTTTGTACTGATGGCACTACCTGTCGAAAGGATTCACCTTGTCCAGCGACGATAATATCCCACCCGAAGGGCCGGAATCGGCCGACGGATCGGAAACCCCAAAAAAGTCCGAATTCCACGCAGGTCGGATACTCAACCTCCCCATCGAAGAGGAGTTGAAGAATAGCTACCTGACTTACGCCATGAGCGTAATCGTCAGCCGGGCCTTGCCCGATGTGCGCGACGGGCTAAAACCTTCGCAACGGCGAATTTTGGTGGCTATGAGCGACTTAAATCTCACGCCGGGCGCCTCGCGGGTCAAATGTGCCAAGATTTCGGGCGATACGAGCGGAAACTACCACCCTCACGGCGAGGGTGTGATCTACCCGACCTTGGTCCGCATGGCCCAGGATTGGAACATGCGTCACGTGCTGGTCGACAAGCAAGGCAACTTCGGCTCGATCGCCGGTCTGCCGCCGGCTGCTATGCGATATACCGAAGCCCGCATGTCGCAGACGGCCGCGTTGTTGCTCGAGGATCTCAAACTCGACACGGTCGACTTTTTGCCCACCTACGACGAGCGGCGCACCGAGCCTAGCGTGCTGCCGTCGAAGTTCCCCAACCTGCTGGTCAACGGTGCCAACGGTATCGCGGTGGGCATGGCCACGTCGATTCCGCCGCACAACCTGGCCGAGGTCTGCGATTCGACCATCCGCGTGATCGACGACCCGCACGTCTCGATCGACGAACTTCTGGAAATCTGCCCCGGCCCCGACTTCCCCACCGGCGGCGTCATCTGCGGCCGTAGCGGCATCCGTCGCGGCTATCACACCGGCCGCAGCACGATCGTGGTTCGCGCCCGTGCCAGAATCGAAGAAGGCAAAAAGAAACGCTCGCGGATAGTCGTCAGCGAGATACCCTATCAACAGGCCC
>CAZISU010000844.1:0-2865 GCA_964541935.1 uncultured Planctomycetaceae bacterium
AACGCAAAGCGCCACGAACAGAGTTTTGCCCATCGTATCGCTACGCATGAGAGGCCCTCCGTTTAATGTTCGCCCGCACTACATAATGATCGATCAAAGGCGCCATCGTATTACCAAACAAAATCGCCAGCATTGTTCCCTCGGGAAACGCCGGGTTGATAACCCGTACCAAAATTATCAGACCGCCCACCAAAAAACCGTAGAGCCACTGTCCCAATCCGGTCATGGTCGAACTTACTGGGTCGGTTATCATGAAAACCAGCCCGAAGGCGAAGCCGCCCACGACCAGATGCCAATGGGGCGGCATCTCGAAAGCGTGATTCGTCTCACTGCCGATCAGGTATAGGATCGTGGCCAGCGCCATCGCGCCCAAGAGCATGGCCGCCATCACCCGCCAAGCCGCCAGGCCGCAGACTAGCAATATGCCGGCCCCCAACAAGCAGGCCAGGGTGGAAGTTTCGCCCAGCGAACCTTGCACGGTTCCCATGAACGATTGTAGCCAGGTAATGCTCGAATGCACGGCCGACATGCCACCTTCGGCAACGGCCGCCAGCGGCGTCGCACCGGAAAAGCCGTCGACCGGCGTCCAAACCGCATTGCCCGTAATTTGCGCCGGATAGGCGAAAAACAAAAACGCCCGCGCTGTTAAGGCCGGGTTGAGAAAGTTTCGCCCCGTGCCGCCGAATATTTCTTTGCCCACGACAACGCCGAACGTAATACCCGCGGCCACCTGCCAAAGCGGTATCGAAGCCGGCAGCGTCAGCGGAAAGAGTATACCCGTAACGAAGAACCCCTCGTTCACCTCGTGCCCGCGCACGCAAGCGAACACCACCTCCCAAGTTCCGCCGACTATCATGCAGACGATATAAATCGGCAGAAAATACAAGGCCCCGTGTACGAAGTCGGCAAAAATATTGTTGGCGTCGTAGCCCACGCCCAAAAAGTTAAGCACCTCGCCGCGCCAGCCGGCGGCCGAGTCGATCCCCATTTGGGCCATGGCCGTGTTGGCCTGCAAGCCCGTATTGTACATGGCCATCAAGGCACACGGCGTCACGGCAATCACCACGATCATCATCATGCGTTTGAAATCGATAGCGTCGCGTACATGCACATGTCCCTTGGTTTCCTCGTCCGACGTATAAAAAAATGAATCGATCGCTTCGAACAAGGGATAGAGCCGTTCGAGACGGCTACCCTGTTCGAAGTGCTTTCCAACCCGGTCGAGGATGATCCGTGGCAGTTTCATCACCCTTCCTTTTCAATTGTTGTGAGAACTCGTCGCAGCATGGCACCGAAATCACTTTTGCCGGGACACACGAAAGTACACAAAGCCAGGTCGTCTTCGTCCAGTTCGAGGCAGCCTAAGGCCTCGCTCTGATCGATATCCTCGACGGCCAGCGAACGAAACAGAAAGGTCGGCAAAATATCCAAAGGCATCACTTTCTCGTAAACGCCGATCGGAACGATTGAACGATGCCCGCCGTTCATCGAAGTATCCATTGCGAACGACTTGCGTCCCAATAACCTCGATGCAACCACATTCAGGATCGAGAACTTGCGCAACCCCGGCGTGATCCATCCGAAAAGCTCACGCTGCGGCTGGTCGGCAACGGCCGAAATTCCAACGTGGTAACGGCCCAGAAAATCTACCGTGTGTTCGGTATATTGCTCGGCGATTTTATCTTGGCTTTGCGAGGGCTTATCTTGGGTTTGCAAGGTTTGCAGGGTATGCACCAAGGCTTCGCGACCCGACAGAATCGAACCGGAAATCACCCTGATACGAGAATTGTCGACGTCGATATCCTGGAGCTCACCGCCCGTAATCTCGGCCAAATTGGCACCCAGTCGCGTGCGTACAAGCCGCGGCCGGCGTACGGCCGGACCGCCTAACGCCACCACTCTTGTGACGTCGATCCGACCGGTGCGGAAAAGATGCCCAATAGCGATCACATCTTGGTAACCGACATGCCAAACCGTTTTATGACTCCCGACCGGATCGAGAAAATGGATGTGCGTACCGGGCAGCCCTGCCGGATGCGGTCCGGCGAACGCGACAGTTTGCAATTGCTTTAAATTTTCTCCCGCAATCTCGACGCCAGGCGCCTTGCAAAGGAAGACTTTTTCCGCTTCCAAGCGTCCCAGAACCACTAGCCCGGCTGTAAAGTCCTCGGCCCGCTCGCCGATAACCACCGAGGGATCGGCAGCCAACGGGTTGGTATCGATTGCCGTCACGAAAATCGAGCGCGGCGTACTCTGTGGAGACGGCACACGTCCAAACGGACGCGTCCGCAACGATGTCCAATCGCCCGAGCGGACCAGAATATCGACCGCGTCCTGGCGGCTCAAGCTGCTCAACTGCGATTCCGCATAAGCGTCGCAGACTTGGCCTTCGCTCTGGGCCTTGTTATCATCCAGTTGAATAACAATCGACTTGAAGGCTCGTTTGCGGCCCCGATTCACTGAGGCCACGGTTCCGCAAGCTGGCGACGTAAAGACCACGCCGGGTGTCTTCTTGTCGGAAAACAATATTTGCCCGGTCACGACCCGCTCTCCCGGCTCGACTGCCATGGTCGGTTTCAATCCGACATAGTCGTCGCCAAGCAATGCGACGCTCGTAACAGGCGGGGCATCGGCAATATTTTGCGTGGGTCGACCAGCAATGGGTATGTCTAAGCCGCGCCTAATCCGGACGATATCTTTGGATTCGGTGGGGAGCATATAATTGCGCAGTTGTTATTATGTAATCCAATTACTAAGGCCAACGATCTAGGCCCGCGCGAATGAATACCACAAGTATTTTAAAATGTAGAACTGCTGTCTCGCTCTGGGTGGCGGTTGCAGGCCGAGCTGTGCGAACCCGATTCT
>CAZISU010000844.1:2875-3582 GCA_964541935.1 uncultured Planctomycetaceae bacterium
TTGCGAGAGCTCTTCCGGCCGCAGTATTACTGTCGGCTCGGTTTCCGGGGGGGGGGCAACGTGTGTTTTTCCGTTGCGACAATAATCCTATTATAAGAGTTTCGTGCTATTGAGTCGAGTGTCTGAATTGAAAGCGCAAACTTGCTCGTTGCACGCGGTATACCAATCGGCAATACAGACAATGCAGTGATTGTAGGGATTATTCGCACGCAATGGTAGGGCCGCAAAACGACTGCAAGGAAAGTGCCACTAAATCAACAGTCAAGAACGGATATCCTGCATTTGTTGTTTCGCCGCGCAAGCAAAGAGGCCGGAACTGAATTCCGGCCTCATATGCAAACTACTATGATTTTCCCACGAGCCGACGCGCAACCCGCCGAGTTGCGAGTTGTTTAGGCCGTGGTCGTGGCCGTTTCCTGCTCGGGCGTTTCGCTCGATTCAACTTTTTCCTCGGACGATTCACTACCCTCGTAAATCCAATCCCAAGCTTCCTGCGTTTGCGACAGGTCGAAATACCGCACGAAGGCCTTGCTAAAGATCTTTTGCCCGATTTTCGTCATCCATTGATGCCAAGACGGGTCGCCCACCATCGCACAGCATTCAATATCCTTGCAGTGCTTGGTATCGAACTTCAGCTCGTCCCACAGCGCATGTGGCGTGATACCGTGAAAATCTGTCAATTCGCAATAGCAGCGAATGCTCCCGTG
>CAZISU010000845.1:0-3580 GCA_964541935.1 uncultured Planctomycetaceae bacterium
GGGCCGGCCACGATTGGCGTGTTGGTGCGCAACTGCACGAGACACTCCTGGCCCGTCTGCATGCGGTTCCCTTCCAATAGATAAACGGTCGCGGCAACTTCGGATGTGCCCGTGTGGAGTTTTAACTCCGTGCCGCTCTTGAGTGACAGTTTTTCATGCTCGAGCAGTCGCAAGTTTGCAACAAACCATTGCTCGGGTAAATAATAGCCGGGCAAGGTGATGACATGTCCGCGACGGATATCGTGGGCGTCCCAATGGCGGACATTGATGGCTGCGCATTGGCCGGCCTTGACCGTATCTCTTTTGCGTCCATAGACCTCGATCTGACGAATTCGCCCAGCCGTGCCTTCGGGCAGCAACAACAACTCGTCGTCGATGTTAGCCGATCCACATACGGCAATGCCAGCCACGATGGTGCCGTGCCCACGTGCCGAGAACACGCGTTCCACCGGCAGACGAAATACGCCGTCCAGTGGCCTTGGTTGCAGGGATTTTAGAAGTTCGCAAAGAGTTTTGAAGAACGGCTGGAAACCTTCGCCCGTCGTGCTGGAAATAGGGCAAATGGGCGAGTTTTCCAAAAAAGTTCCCCGCAGGAACGACTTGGTGTCTTCCAGAACCAACTCTAGGTGGTCCTTGTCGACGCGGTCGATCTTTGTGAGTGCCACGAAACCGTGCCGCACGCCCAACAAGGTGAGGATTTCCATATGCTCACGCGTTTGTGGCATAACACCGTCGTCGGCCGCGACAACCAGCATGACCGCGTCCATGCCGCTCGCGCCGGCCACCATCGTCTTGATAAAGTTCTCGTGCCCCGGCACGTCGACGATGCCGACTTCCAAATCGGAGATCTTGCAGGGCGCGAAACCCAAGTCGATCGATATCCCACGTTCTTTCTCCGCCTTAAGGCGGTCGGTGTCACAGCCGGTTAGCAGTTTGACCAAGGCCGTCTTGCCATGGTCAATGTGTCCGGCCGTACCGAGCGTGATATTGATTTGCGAGACGGGTGTTTGGGAGTCGGGTGTGTGGGAAACGGGCATGCGCGGCTATCCTCCTGCTTGCAGCAGATCTCTCAAGGCGTCGACAAGAATCGCTTCATCTGCGTGCAGGAGCGTTCGCGGGTCAATCAACACGCGGTCGGCTTTAACGCGTGTGAAAATTGGCGTGTCGTAGCCGCGTAACTGTCGCGAAAGGCTTTCCGCCGAACAGGACTTGGGGGCAATTGCAACCAAGCGGGTGGGCAGGTTCTGAGTCGGCAATGAACCACTGCCCATCTGCGAAAACCCATCGACCACGCAAAACTCGGCCGCAGCGGTGCAATCGGACAGACTTTGCACAATTCGCTCGGCCTGCTCGGCGATTTCGCCAAGCTTGCGGGCCAGCATGCGCAGAGTGGGCACTTCTCGGATGGCCGTCGCTTCGTCGAGGAACAGCGAAAGAGTGCTTTCCAACACGGCCAGGGTTAGCTTGCCGGGTCGAACGATTCGCGCAAAGGGATTCTTGCGAACGGCGCCGACCCACTTGTCGCTTCCGAGGATCAAGCCCGCCTGCGAAGCGCCAATCAGCTTATCGCCACTGCATGTGATTAGATCCGCGCCGGCACGCACCGACTCGGCCAGCATGCATTCGGCCTCGAAGCCGAATTGCGATGTGTCGATCAGCGCGCCGGCGCCGACGTCGTCGATCATGGCCAGGCCGTGTGCGTGCGCGATCTCGACCAGTGCTTCCAGCGGCACCTCCGAGGTGAACCCAAGGATCTTGTAATTGCTCGGATGCACGCGCAGGATGGCGGCCGTGTCCTCGGTGACGGCCTCTTCGTAGTCCCGAGCATGAGTCTTATTGGTCGTTCCCACCTCAACGAGTTTTGCACCGCTGGCGGCCATGACGTCCGGCAGTCGAAAGGAGCCGCCGATTTCGACAAGCTGCCCTCGCGAAACGATCACTTCTTTGCCTTGTGCAACCGTGTTGAGCACGATCGAAGTGGCCGCGGCGTTGTTATTGACAACCGTGGCTGCTTCAGCGCCGGTTAGCTGTTGCAGAATTCTCTCGATTCGCTCGTCGCGCCGTCCTCGCTGCCCGGTTGCCACGTCCACTTGCAGCAATGAGTAACCCGACATGACGTTCGCGAGATGGTCCAAGGCCTTTTGCGGAAGCACGGCGCGGCCCAGGCCGGTATGCAAGATGATGCCCATGGCATTGATTACTTTGCGATACTGTGGCTTCATGGCCGCATGTACTTCGTCCGCCACGAGCGTGAGAATTGCCTGTCGAAGCTGCTCGGCGTCAAGGTATTTATCTTCACCCGATCCGCTCAAAAGCAGATTCCGGACATGTTCGATTGCCCGTCGAACGGCATCGGTGACGATAATTCGCGGAAACTCTTCGATTATCGTTTGCAGTTGCGGATCTTGCAGAAGCGTTTCCACTGCCGGTATGGTTCGTAGCAAGTTCTGCTTTGATCGAGACATGGCCAGTCTTCCGTAAACCGATCGTTACCATAAACTCTTGATTCTAGCCGCTGTTTTGCAAGCGGTCAATCATCTTGAGCGTGGCAAGGCTAAGGGCTTGCAGGCATTCACTCGACTACTTGACTAACGGACTAATCGTATTACCATGTGTAAGGACCGGCGTTTGAAGATAGTCGCGCGATCCATTCGTTGCTTTCTTGGTTCTTACATGATTTTATCGAGGCATTTTTAAAAAATGGCATAGCCTTCGGTATCTACCCCCCCGCTGGCGCAGCCCGCAGGGTATTCACAGCACCCTTTTGTAAGGCAGGATTCACATGCAAATCGGAAATGAAGTTGGATTGAGAGACGTACAGGCTGTTTATAGCGGTCCCGAGTGTGACCTCTGGGAATTGATTATGGGCCGCCAGATTCATATCGGCGGGGCCGGGTCGTCTCATCAGTTGGCCGATGCCGCGGGTATCGGGCCAGGCATGACGGGCGTTGATCTATGCTGTTGCACCGGGGCGGGGATGAGCTTTCTCGTGCGTTTTCGCGAAGTCGAGCAGATGCACGGCGTCGATGCCACTGCGGCGGTCGTCGATCGGGGCCGGCTGCGTTGTGAACAAGATAAACTGGCCGAAAGAATCGACTTTACCGTCGCCGACGCCTGCAAAACGGGATTGCCCGCTGCCGCGGCCGATTTTGTCTGGGGCGAAGATGCCTGGTGTTATGTAGTCGATAAGACGGCGCTCATCGCCGAGGCCGTTCGACTGGTGAAGCCCGGCGGCGCGATTGCCTTCACCGACTGGGTCGAGGGCCCTGCCGGCTTGAGCGACGAGGAGGCCAAACGTTTTATGGCTTTCATGAAGTTTCCCAATATCCAAGATTTGCACGGTTACCGCGAATTGCTTAATAATAACGAGTGTGACGTCGCGGTTTGCGAAGACACAAAAAAATTCGCTCCCTATATGGACTTGTACTTGAATATGCTGGAAATGCAGTTTACCTACGATGCCCTGCGAATCATCGGTTTCGACAACGATATGTTTGCCGCCATGGCTGCGGAAATGAAATTCATGCAAGAGCTGGCCCACGCGGGCAAGATCGCGCAAGGTCGTATCGTGGCAAGAAAG
>CAZISU010000846.1:0-3578 GCA_964541935.1 uncultured Planctomycetaceae bacterium
GGAACACATTCTGGCCTGGTCGTGGCACCCGCGCGACGTGGGCCACAAGCATCGATACGGATTCTGTGTGTTCGAAGATAAGCCCGGCGGCGGCAAGGTCGAGATTATCGGCGGCGATGTGATGGTTGCCGACGGGCATTGCACTTATTTGCCTAGCCAGAAATACGTCCTCAACGATTCCTATCCCGATCGCAACCGCAACCAGAACCCGTATCTATACGAACTGTCGACAGGTCGGCGGATACAAATCGGTCAATTTCACTTGCCGCGTGTTTACACGGGCGAGTGGCGTTGCGACACGCATCCGCGTTGCAGCCCCGACGGACGAAGCGTGGTGGTCGACGCGCCTTTTGGGAACGAAGGACGCCAGTTGCATATGATCGATATCAGTGGGATAGTGGGGTAAGGACACTAGTCGGAATCGTCGTTCGGTTGATCCGACGGGCTGCACCAATACAGCAGCGGTGGCAATATCAGCAGGTCTCCACACAATGCCGAAAGGATGGCTATTAAACAGAACGTCGCAAAATCCCGTATTGCGGGCATGTAACTCAACGTCATCACGCCGAAACCGGCGCTAAGGATCAACGTCGTCATAACCACGGCAATGCCCACGGAGCTTACGCTGCGGATGATGGCCGAGCGTACACCGGATCGCCGGCTCCGTTCCCGCTTGAAGCGTACTAGCAAGTGAATGGTGTCGTCCACCGCCAGCCCCAGGCAAAGGCTGAAACTCACGACGCTTGCGACGCGCAGCGAATGGCCGGTCCACACCAGCAAACTGGCCGTGAATAGCAACGGAAATGCATTGGGGATAATACTCACCAGCCCCAGCCGTAGCGACCGGAAGGCAAACGCGACAACCACAAACACCAGTACGGCGGCCAGGCCCAGGCTGCGGGCCAGATCACCCACCAGTCCGTAAACATTCTGTGCAGCCACCACGTAGGTTCCGGTCAGGGCGAGTTTGAATCCGGGGTGCTTGGCCTGCAAGTCCGCCAATTCACGCTGCACGCGTAAAAATCCCGGTTGAGCTATGGAGGAGCCGATGTTGGGAGCGTGGGCACTGACGATCAGTCGCCCGAGATCGGGCCGAACTACGCGGCGACGAAATTTTAGAGGAATCCGTCGTAGCGACGACACGCGATCACCCAAATCTGTTCCCGATCCGGGCAGAGCTTTCAACATGTTGCGCACCGAAAACGGCGCCGTGGTTAACGGTTCGTCCTCCAGAATGTCGTGAACCGCCGCAGTCACTTCCTGCACCTCCGACGAATGCAACCCCAACGACTCCGGCCACTCAACGGCGACGTACACCATGATGCCGCCACCAAACGCTTCGTCGCATTGGGCCAAAGCCACGCTGGTTTCGCAGCCGTCGGGAATGAACTCGGTCGTAAGGCATTCCGGCCGCAACTGCATTGCCGAGACCAGCAGTACCAGTGTGATTGCGATTGCGGCTATCGAAATCAGGCGACGATGATTCAACAACAGAATCGCCAGCCGCTTGAGATGCGGCGAGTCAAGCGAGTCACTATCCTTCAGTTTCTTTGGCAGAATGCGAGAACCGAGGCCGCTTGCCGTGAGGATCGGTACCAGTGTTATGACGGCCACGAACGTCAGTATCGTACCGCAGCAACAAATGATACCGAAGCGGCGCACGAGTTCGGTCTTCGCCAGCGTCAAGGAAGCGAAGGCTATGGCGGTGGTCAACGAGGCCAAGGCACACGCCGGTCCCAGGTGTTGAACCGCGCCCCATGCCGCTTCGATCCTTGTCCGACCGGATGCCAGCGAAAAACGGATGTCAACGAGCAGGTGAACCGCATCGGTGAAGCCAACAACCAGCAGCAAGGTGGGCACGACGGCGTTGATGCCGTTGAGTTTCTCGCCCATCAAGCCCATCGCGCCAAGCGTCCAGATCACGCCCACGAAGGGACCGGCCACGGTAATTAGCACAGCCAGTGGGCGGCGAAAAAGAAACATCGCAATCAGTGTCGCAAGCACGGCCCCCAGGAACGTGAATTTCAACGTCTCCCGACGAGCACTGGCCAGCGTGTCTCCCCACACGGCCGGCAGGCCCGTCACACGGGCAGATATCTTTGAACCGAGCACGGCGGCCTGCGTGATGGCACGCACACTGGCAACAACTCGTTCGAACTGCGAGATCTTTGTCGTGTCTTCCGTCAGACGCAGCACCACCAACATTGTCCGCCCGTCGGCCGAAAGCAGTTGGCCGGCCACAACGGGATGTGCCAGCGCCTCGGTTCGCACGCGTTCCAGGCGTTCATCGCTGCTGATGGACACCGGCAGCAGGTGTGCGACGAGCCTTCCTTGCCGCCGTACGCTAGCCAGACTGACAACGAAATCGACTCCCTCCACGTTTTCGCTCTCTTGCACGATCTTTCGCAAAACCCCTACGGCTTCGTGCGTGAAGAGGTCTTCGCCTTGAAGGACAATCAGCAAATCTCTGTAGTCCGAGCCAAAGTCCTCGTAGAGTAGCGCCAATTCCTTGAAGCTATCGTCGTTGCGCCGAAATGTGCTGTGAGGATCCTCGTCGAACCCGACCTGCGATGCGGCCACGATAGCCGCGATGGTCACCAGAACCAAGAGCACGGCGGCTTTTCCGCGGTGGTTGGTGATGCAGTCGGCGTACCACTTCATTTCGCTCCGTTTCCTTTGCAGAATTCGTCCCAAGATGGGAGGGCGAAGCTCCTGCTGAGCCTATAATTTGGCAAGGCATTTATCCTCATTTCTTGGCTCAGCAGGAGCTTCGCCCTCCCGAAAATTTAGCATTGCAGTACTCTAGTGCCAATCCGCCGTGTGAAATTGCCTTAAATTACACCAAAGTGTTGCATATGCCGCGTTGATTTACAACTGACGGGTTGACATTAAATGCCGGGCCCTTGAAAATATACCGGTTCGCGCAGCTTTGGTTGCGATCCGCTTCGCAGCCGAACTGGCTAGCTCGGCAGTCTAACGACTGCCGGATCGTTTTCGTATCCTTGCCTGACAAAGAGGGGAAGTCGGCACGTGTTGAAGCGATTGCTGCCGTCCATTGCCTGTCCGACAATCTGCCACGTTCGTGGCCGTAGGCCGCCTTTCTTCGAAGGCTGGTACTACAAGCTTGTCGACCATTCCCAACAGCATCAGTTGGCGATCACCCCCTGCGTTTGCCTCGCCAAAGACGCTACACAAAGCCATGCTTTTGTGCAGGTGTATCATGGCGCCAGCGGACACACCACCTACCAACGATATCCCCTGAAGGAATTCTGGTCGGCGCGAGATGTTTTCGACATTCGTATCGGCCCGAACCGGTTTTCCGCGGACAACATCTCGCTTGATATCCAATCGCAACAGGGGCCCATAAGTGGCAGCTTGCAGATGCGGGATTTGACACCCTGGCCCGTCACGTGGACTTCGCCCGGCATTATGGGTTGGTATGCATGGATGCCCTTCATGCAATGCTACCATGGCATCGTCAGCCTAGACCATGCCGTGTATGGCACGGTCGATCTTAACGGCCAAACGATCTGCTTTGACAAAGGACGAGGCTACACCGAAAAGGACTGGGGCAAAAG
>CAZISU010000847.1:0-3578 GCA_964541935.1 uncultured Planctomycetaceae bacterium
TTTCGGCCCGGGTTGTGGCCATGCGAAACAACGTGATTTCGCCGTGGGGCAGTTCGCGCCAGGCCCCGACCGACATCATGCGGTGCGGCGACGTCTGATGGCTGCCAAGCGAACTGCCAAAAGATCGCACGGCCAGAGTGATCGGTTCCCAGCCGTCGACGTCTTGCTTGCTGGCGGCCGGGTTGTGGGCCACACGCAGCTTGACCTCGGGCACGTGCACGCGGCGTGAATTGCTGTAATAGTCAAGAGTTTCTAGCTTCACGCCGTTGCTATCATAAATCACACCGTGGCCGTGGTTGACCAACGACCAGGGAAACCAGTCCAGCCGCCGGTAATCTTCCCAATTGAACGGGCCGGGGTTGAAGGGGATGGTCACCTCGTTGGGTTTGCCGTCCGCGGTTATCGACAGTTCGAAGTGGTGGCCCATCTCCAGCACGGTCGACGAGCTGTCGCCTTCAAGCAGGCTCAGTTGCCCGTCGACGCCGTCCCGTTGCGTTAGCCAACATCCGATCAGCAGCAAGAGTATCCCGGCATGGACCAGCAGGAAACCGGTTTGTTTTTTCCGCCAGGGAATTCGTGTCACGGCGGCGGACAGAACGTTTAGGCCCAAGAGCCCCATCAGTGCGGCGAACCACGTCGATTGATAAACACCGAACTGCACGGCCGGCGTACCCCAGCGGTTTTCGAGAAATGTGGCCCATGCCAAGACCGCCGCACTAAGCGCGATTACGATCGTGGCCAAGGCCGACGAGCCGAGCAGAGCGACCGTGCGAACAAGCAGATTCAGCGGGAAGGGCCTACTGCTGGGTGGCGAATTCATATTGTTTAGCCCGGCACTTGTGCCCGGTGGGAATTTGTTGTTTTCGTGCTATATCGATATGTGCATTATAAGCTGAAAGCAACAGGGGCAAAAGGGTCAGCCCGCAAAGTGGGGTATGGACTTTCACGTACGGGCTTTTAGGGGGTTTTTACCTTCTCACCCTTCAGTAACTCTTTCAAATCCAGCGTTCGAAACGGGCCGGACAACGATGGCAACTTGCCCGACGACAGGTGCAATCGAAGCGATTGCGGCTCGAAGATCATCGTTTGCAGGGTGATCTGCCCCGCGCTGGCCGCGTGCATTTTTTTGGCCACATCTTCCACACCCAGTTGTTTCATCTCGCGGGTTTGATCCAACGTGCCAAACCGTCGGCAGAACGGGAAAATCATTAACTGCGGCGAGCAAAAATGGTTCGTGCAGACGCAAATCCCGTCCTTCGAGTTGCGTCGCACGACACTGTTGGGCGTCATTTCCAGCACGGCAGATGTCTCACGGTCGCAAACGGCCAGGTTCAGCATCGTTGTCCGCTTAATGCTCCGCAACAGTTTCTCGGCCTCGTCAACCGTTTCGCACTCTTCCAGAATCCGCCGGAAGGCGAACGTGTAGGGCACGCCCTGGGGGTTGAAAAGCTTCGAGCCGTCGCTGCTGACCATCACTTCGTGGACGGCAACGGCCAGCCCGGCGTCGTTCATGCCCGAGAGGCAACCCATCAGGCCGGCGAATCCGACCGTGGCGAAGGCCCGTTTTCCCTCCGGTCGGCAAACGGTGACCAGCGTGAATTTGTGCAATACGCCGCCCCCGAAAAAGTCCAGATTCCGCCCGAACAACGGCCCGCCGGTTTTGCTTCTGGGCGATTCGATAATCAGCGACGAACAGCCCATGCCGCGGTACATGTCCATCATCAGGTTGCCAATCAAAAGCGTATCGCGGTCGACGCCCGAGGTGGCCGCGAACGTGTCCAGTTCCTTGCGGTGGTCGGCCGGGGCGTTTTGCCACAGCTTTTGGCTGCACTCGACCATTTTCTTCCAGGCGACGCTGCCGTCTTTTCCGCTCAGCAACAGCCGAGGGTAGTCCAACAGCCGGTCGGCCTTCGCGGCCATGAGCAAGCCCATCTGTCGCCCGATTTCCTCTGGGCTGCCCTCCACGCTCAAAACCGCAACATGGTCAATGAAACGGAACTCACCGCCTTCGGCCTTCCGCGCGGGCAAGTTGGCAATGCCCTCCAGACTAACCCGCGCGACCTCCTCGGCGGCACACGCGACATTATCGCACGGAAGCATCGAAAGCAACAAAGCTATAGACGTTAAAGTTGAATAAGCTAAAGGTAATCTCATCGCGCCGCTCCTGATGCTAGGTTCGTGGGTGCGTCCGCGACGCACCACGGTGGTTTCTCTTTCCTGGTGCGTCGCGGACGCACCCTACTTCTCTACTTCTTTGCCGCCACCCCGGTTTGCGTAAACAAGGGTTGCAAATCCACCGCGCGAAAAGGACCAGCCGAGGACGGCACTTTTTCGCAGGAGAGGTGCAGGCGTAATGTTTGCGGCTCAAAAATCATTGTTTGTAACGTTCTTTGTTGTACGTTTGTGTCGTGCTTCCTGACGCTGGCAGAGTCCATCTTTTCGATGACTTCGTCCACGTCGAGCTTTTGCATTTCTCGGGCCTCGTCCAAGGCGGAAAACCGGCTGCAGGATGGAATGACCCTCAATTGCGGCGTGCAGAAGTGGTTTGTGCAAACGCAAATCCCGTCTTTGGCATTGCGTCGCACAACGTTTTTGGGCGTGATCTCTAAGACCGCCGCATTATTCCGGTCGCAGATACTCAGGCCCAGCCTGATTGTACGCTTACTGCCGCGGAGCAGTTTTTCGGCCTCGTCTACCGTGGTGCATTCCTCGAGGATACGCCGTAGCGTGAACGTGTAGGGAACGCCCTGGGGATTGAAAAGTTCCGAACCGTCGCTGGCATCCTGGACCTCATGAACGGCGAGCGCTAGCCCGGCGTCATTCATGCCCGACAAACAGCCGGAAAGTCCGGTAAAGCCAATCGAAGCGAAGGCGTGTTTGCCCTTTGGAAGACAGACGGTAACCAGCGTGAATTTATGCAAAATTCCGCCGCCATAGAAATCCAGGTTCCGCCCAAACAACATGCCGCCCGTTTTGCTACGCGATGGCTCGACAAGTAACGACGAGCAGCCTATGACGCGATAGAGATCCGCTAGCAGGTTGCCCGCCAACATCGAGTCGCGATCTATCCCCGCAGCAGCGACTAGAGCGTCCACTTCCTTGCGATGGTCGGCGGGCGCGTTTTGCCACAACTTGCGTACATCCCCAACAACTTTCTCCCAGGTGATGCCATTGCCGCTTAGTTTCATCAGCAGCCGCGGATAGCAGAGTATTATTTTTATTCTATCGCCCAACAATTCGCCCGTCTGCCGCCCGATTTCCTGGGGAGTGCCCTGGACGCACAGCACGGGTACTTGGTTGACAACCATTAACCGCCCGCCACCCGACGTGCGATCACTCAGACCGGTCCTATCGACCGCTTGAGCCGTCTCGGACGCAACGGCGACACTGGCCAAATTGACGCAGCCCAGATTGACACAGGCGAGATTTTCGGGAACACCCATCGGCAAAAGAATAGCCAATGTGGTGGGGATAAGCAGAAATGTTGGTGAAATACGCATGATGTCTCTCTCGATGCAGGGTAATAACCGTATGAAAATCCATGCCCACAGGATGTTCGTATCGAGGCTGTAATTATT
>CAZISU010000848.1:0-3577 GCA_964541935.1 uncultured Planctomycetaceae bacterium
CGCAGCAGACGCGGATCTGGTCGCCGCAGCAGGGCAAATGGATTGTGGGCAAATTTCCGCTGCCGCTGGTGGGCGTTAACCGCAAGGTCAATCGCATTGACGCCGGCGCGCGATTCGGGATTTTACAGAAGAACGGCATGGCCAGCGTCCTGATTCGCAACGAGAAGATCGCCGGGCTATGGCATTTCGATGGCAAACAATGGGTAAAAGATGCGAAGGGGCTGGACGGGTTGGAATTGGATGGGCCGATCCTGACGAGCAAAGTCGGGCTCGACCGGGGCGTGCGTTTGCGGGATCTCGACGGCGACGGGATTTGCGAATTGATTGTCGGCAATAACAAGCAAAACGCCGCGTTTGCCTGGAAGGACGGCGGCGGTTGGAAGAAACTGCCCTTCGGATTGCCCCAGGGCACGGCCGTGGTCGATGCGCAGGGCCGCGATGCAGGCCTGCGGTTTGTGGATATCGACGAGGACGGTTGTGACGACGTGGTTTTCTCCAACGCGCAGCGATATTCGCTGCATGCGTTCTCTTCTATGGCCGACGGTTGGTCGCGTCAGATTCTGCATTCGAGCCGCGCGGAAGACGATGGCATTCCCATGATCGTGCGCTCGGACGGCACAAACAACGGGGCCTGGTTCACACGGCGTCATATGTACGTGCAAAACGAAGACACCGGCGGAAAGCTGCCCGGCCAGGTCGAGAGCCGTTTTTACACGCAACTTCTGACGGGCGATTTCCGACCGCCAGCACATTCGCCGCAGTAGTCGCTGGCAGAGTTCAAAACCTTCGGCAAGTTCCAAGACACGCGGGGATATTAATCACCATATGCTCATCAGCTTGCGTTTAATACCCCCTCTAGAAACTCAAATTTCTTGAGGGGGTGCTTCCGTGTTTTTCTTGTCGCATTCGCAGAGTTGGCTATAATGGCCTGTCGGGCTGGTTGTCCGACTCGAGCCGGACCTTTGTAAGCTTATTCGCAGGCAAAGGAGCCAGGAAATGTCTAGGGCTAAAACACTGATCGCAGCACAGGTCGCCGTGACATTCTTTACCGTTGTGATCGTAGTAACATCGTTGGCCGTGCTCAACACCGCCACACTCCATGCAGCCACTTGGCACATCATCCAGTTAACCGACAATGATTATGATGACTGCTACGCCACGGTATCTGGTTCAAATGTCGCTTGGGAGGGATGGGATGGCAACGATTGGGAGATCTTCTTCTATGACGGTGCTTCCATCTCGAAATTGAGCGACAACAGCTACGAAGATTCTCATGTATCAATCAGCAGCAATAGAGCGGTCTGGCTCGCCAACGACCCCAGCGCCGACCGCGAAATATTTTTCTACAACGGCTCCTCGGTCATTCAACTCACAAACAACGAAGTTGACGACATGTCGCCGCACGTTAGCGACAGCGACGTGGTCTGGGACGGTTGGGACGGCACCGACTACGAGATCTATCGCTACACGGCCGCTGGTGGTACGGTCAATCTGACAAACAACACCGTGACGGATTGGAATTCGCGCACCGACGGCACGACCATCGTTTGGGCCAGTCACGACGGTAACGACTACGAAATCTATAAATACGACGGGACGAGCAACTCGCAACTGACCTACAACAGCGACGACGATCAATATCCCCGCCTCTCAGGCAGCAATATCGTCTGGGAGGATCATGATTCGTGGGGCAATCGAGAGGTCTACTTTTACGATGGCACAAGCATTACGCAGGTTAGCGGGTCAGACGCAGAGGACGACACCGATGCGAGGGTATCTGGCTCGGTGATGGTTTGGAGCCACTGGGATTACCTGTCGGACTACGAGATCAAGGTCTACGACCACCAGACAGGCACAACCGAACAACTCACCTACAACCGCAAAAACGACCAGAACCCAGAGATCGACGGCTCCTTGATAGTCTGGGAAGACTGGAACGACAGCGGCAACGAAGGTGAGATTATGGTCCACGAAGTCGGCGTAAGCGGCAACGTGCGGCTGACAAACAATACTGAAATAGACCAGCAACCGGACATTTGCGGGAATGTTGTTGTCTGGGAAGGGTTCGATGGTAACGACTTCGAGATCTTTATGGCGGTTTTTGGAGATTTCGCGTCTGGCGATGCCAACTGCGACGGGGTGGTCGACGACTCGGACGCCACAAGGTTAGCAAACAACTGGCTAGCTGGCCCTGGCGCCACATGGGGCATGGGCGATTTCAACGGGGACGGCTACGTCGACGATTCCGACGCCACGCTACTGGCCGCCAACTGGCTGACCGATACAGAAGAAGCCGTGCCGGAGCCGAGTGCGTTGTTGGCCGTATTCACGGGGATATGCTTGTTACTTCTGCGCGGCTGCCTGCATGGCAGATTATTGCCCGTTGTCATTCGGCCGGTATATCAGTTGTACAAGCGGGGCAGCGGGTTGCCTTTAGGGGAATATCCGTAAGGCATTTTGGACACGGTTTCGTCTGGGGTTTCTTTGCAGGTTCCTCTTGTTGGCGTCTTAGCCGGTTCATCTGCTTGATGACAATAAAGATCGCTACGGCGACGATAATGAAGTCGAGAATTGTGTTAATAAAGATGCCGTACTTGATCGTCACGGCTTCGGCGCCTGCCGTCTTCTCACGCAAGACAAAAGAGAGTTGTGAGAAATCCACATTTCCCAGCAGCAATCCGATGGGCGGCATTATGATGTCGTTGACAAACGAGGAGACGATCTTGCCGAAGGCCCCGCCAATGACGATGCCCACTGCCATGTCGACGACGTTACCTTTCATGGCGAAGTCGCGAAATTCTTTCAGCATTCCCATGATAAATACTCCCGGCGAAAAGGTGGGATTAGTGTAATATGCCGAATCTAAGTAGACTTTTTCAATTGTAGAACCTTGCGATTGTATAGGCAATTCTCTTGATTTTATTCAGGTATATGAATATATTGAGGAGCAGATGCCTTGTAGAATGTTCGTCCGTCACGGGTTGGATTCTGGGTGACTGTTCACGTTCGATCCAACCGGCACTCGCGCGGAGGCTGGGATCAGATGCGAAAACACGGTTTTACCCTGGTGGAACTATTGGTGGTTATCGCCATCATTGGAATTCTGATCGCGTTGTTGTTGCCGGCGGTTCAGGCGGCCCGCGAGGCCGCGCGGCGGATGAACTGTGCCAACAACATGAAGCAATTCGGGCTGGCCTTGCACGGTTACAACTCGGCCCATCAGCGTTTTCCCTCGGCAGGGATCGACTATCAGTGGTGTGTGGGCGGCGTGGCGTCTGCGACCTCGTTGAACGCCAATGGTTGGACGATGCTGCTGCCGTACCTCGAACAGCAACCGTTGTTCGATCGCTATGACACCCAGAGTTGCGCCTGTCATGCCAAATGGTCCGGCGGCGGCGGGCCGTTGATGGGCGACGCGGTAGCCAGCGGAAATGCCGAGGTCGTATCTACCCAATTGTCGGTTTTTGCCTGCCCTTCGGAGACGGGTGATCCGCTGGTGTCTACTCACGCGGCCTACACTGTGAAGGACGGAACCACATGGAGAGGCGCCAAGACCAACTACGACTTCAACGGCGAC
>CAZISU010000849.1:0-3572 GCA_964541935.1 uncultured Planctomycetaceae bacterium
GTCCACAAAGGAAATTTTATCTGTAATGGTGGTTGTCCCATCGACTTGAAGATACTTGCCGGGACTGACCAAATGCAAATTACTCAAAATTCCATGAGTGCTTAAATGGTTGCTTGTTAAATCGCCAGTTAGATGAAGCGTCCCGTTTAACCAATTGAATGTTCCGCCAGATACGTTGTCGATCGAAGCACACTCGATCGTTCCACCGTCGAGATTGACTGTCCCGCGGTCCCATATTCTCAGCGTGTCAGTTACCTTGACAAAAGCATTGTTTGCCACGCTCAGCGAACCAATTCCTCGACTCGTTTTAACATTGGTTCCTCCAATAAATAACTTGTTGTTGGTCCACGTCGAGCCGCTACCGGTGACGGTGACCTTGCCATTGCCACCTGCAAATCTACCGATGTAACCATAATCATTGCTGACCTTTGCGCCATTACCAATGACCAATGTGCCGTTGGCCATATTACCGACGGAGAGCAAGCCGCTGTTGGTCCACGTCGAACCAGGGCCGGTAACCTTGGCCGTGCCGGAAGAGTATTTATGCCTGCCGACGAAACCGTCCGTGTTGCTGACCACTGCACCACCGTTGATTGTCAACGCGCCAATGCCCCTGTCGCCGACTTCGAGATATTCGCTGTTTTCCCACGTTGCCTCACTGCCGGAGACTGTGACAGTGCCACGTGCGCCTGATATATAGCCTATCCGTCCAGCCGTATTATTGACCTTTGCCTCACTGCTGATAGTCATCGCGCCAGTGCCGATATTGCCAATGTAAAGCTCTGCTTGATTGGTCCATGTCGAGCCGCTTCCGGTAACCGTGACCGTGCCATTTGAACCAGCTTCAGAGCCAATGATACCTAGCTCATTACCAACATGACCGCCACTGCTGATTCCCATTGCCCCAGTGCCGCTGTTGCCGACGTAAAGGTTGCCGCTATTGTTCCATGTCGCGGCGTTGCCGTAGACATTAACGGTGCCGGGTGCGCCTGACTCGCCGCCAATGATGCCTCACGTACTGTTGACGGTTCCGCCACCGATATTCAGCGTGTTGGTCCCGGTTAAGGCGACTTTCAAATCGCCCGTCACGGAAAGAGTTCTACTGGCAGGAATGACACGACCTTGTAAGAAAGAAGATGGTTCGATTACCAGGTCTTGGTTGAAGTGAATCGTGCCGCTGCGCCAGTTCAGCGTCCCACTCTTGTTACTGAGTTTCTTTACCGTAAGCGAGTCACACTTGATCGTTCCGCCATTGAGATCGACTGTTCCTAGGGCTGAGATTTCGAGTTCGCCAGCCGCTTCGATCAAACCTCCGTCGGAAACGATAAGATTGCTATCTCCTCCATAGTTGGAGTCACGTTCTCCGACGTAAAGGTTATTGCAGTTCCATTTCGAACCATTGCCGGTGACCGTGGCCGTGGCTGTTTTATAGGATTCAAGATTCTGACCGATGTGAGCGTCGGTGCTGCTTACCGTTCCGCCGCTGTCTATTGTCAGTTTGGCATCGCCTACTCGACCAACAATGAGCGTTCCGGTATTTTCCCATGTTGCCCCAGAGACGGTGACTGCGCCGTCAGAGTCAAGGCCCCAGCCAATAAAGCCGGAATTATTCTTGACCTTTCCGCCATCTCTGATTTCCATTTTTCCGATACCATAATAGGCGACTTTAAAATCGCCACCAATGGTCCACTTCGAATTGCTGTCGGTAACAATGGCTGTGCCGGTGCACCAAGTATCGTAACCGACGATTGCCGAACCCACCGTCAATTCACTGCCATCATCAATCGTGATTTTCCCGTTATAATCAACGCCAACTAAGACATGTTGACTAGAGCCCCAGTTTGCTTGATCTCTTGGAAGGAAATCTTCACTAAGAACAACCGCAGCTTGCGCGTCGTTGGGCCAAGCGATAATAGCTGCCAAAGCAATAAATAGAGCTTGAGCAACAAAGATTTGTATGGATATCTTGGGTGATGCGTTCATTAGCCTTCCACTTTTCTGTAAAAAAAGCACAGATATATATCTTGGTTTACAATGGCACAGCGGGCGCAGGTGGTATGCAATGCCCCCTTGCACCCAGCCAAAGCACACAATAACACTACACGGCGGCTAGATTGCCTTCCAACACCGCCGCTTATTATCTACATTAACTAAAGATTAAATGTAACGCAACCCTTCGCGTCAACATAAGTGAGACAACTGCCGGCTCCCGAGTTCTCGCTTCTTCCCTTTCGCGACCAGCCTCAACAGTATTAACCGTATCAGGCATGTCCATTAATGTCTTGCGTAGGGGGCATTTCACAAGCTTTCCCATCGACGGGTTCGATGACGTGGCCGGCCCAGGATTCTACCCAACGGGATACCCAGATGCCGGTTACGGTTGACCAGACGGCGAGGATGGCCATTACGGACCAGGCGCGCCAGTCTAGTCTGGCGAGGCCGAAGAAGTCGTTGACTTCGGGGCAGTAGATGATGAAGAGTTGCATGACGGCGGCGAAGAGGAGTGAGAAGACGATCCAGGGGTTTTGGAACATGCCGATGCCGTCGAAGTCGCGGATGATGGCGATGCGGACGAAGGCGTAGACGACGCCGGTGAAGGCCATGGTTTGGGCGTATTGTAGATCGTGGTTGGTGAACCAGTAGTAGCCGATGAGGAAGACGAGGAAGATTTCGCCCCCAACGGATAACGCATGCCAACTGGTGGCGGTCGATGCGGATGCCATATTTGTTCCGTGCATAAGCATACATGTCGCGAGGTTAATGCGAAACTACACCTCACTTATGCACACATGCAATGCGGAATATGGCGGGCGTAACGGTTATTCGGCCGGAATCGATTCGTCGCGGATGAGGTCGTCGAAGGTCTGTCGGGAGCGGATGAGTTTGGCGGTGCCATCGTCGATGAGCACCTCGGCGGCCATGGGGCGGGAGTTGTAGTTCGAGCCCATGGCGGCACAGTAGGCGCCGGCGCAACCGATGACCAGATAGTCGCCCACCTGGGCTTGTGGCAGACGTTCGGTGCGGACGATTCCGCCTTCTTCCTGGGTGAAGATGTCGCCCGACTCGCAGAGCGGGCCGCCCACGATGGCGTCGACCTCGGGGCGCGTGTCGGCCGAACTATCCGCTGCGGCAGTTGCCGGGGCGATTGCCATGGGGTGATAGGCGCCGTAGAGCACGGGTCGGGCCAGGTTGTTGAAACCGGCGTCGACCAGATAGAAGAGATTGTCGCCCTGATGCTTGACGGCCATAATCTCGGCGATCAGATACCCGCTCTCGGCCGTCAGGTAACGGCCGGGTTCGATTTCCAGATGGATCTTGTGGCCCAGGCGTTTTTCGAGCCGTTTGCGGGCGGCGTCCCAGAGTGTGTAATATGTGGCCAGATCAACGTGCTCTTCGCCTGTGCGATACGGGGTGGGCACGCCGCCGCCGGTGCTGATGGAACGGATCGATCCGCCGGCATCGGTCGCCAGGCGTTCCATGGCACCACAGACCGTGCCCAGGTGCTGCATGTCGGCGCCGGAGCCGATATGCATGTGCAGGCCAGTGATGGTGAGATCGTATTGCTTGGCACG
>CAZISU010000850.1:0-3569 GCA_964541935.1 uncultured Planctomycetaceae bacterium
TCTTATGCCATCCGTAGATGGCACTGACGGTAGCTGATTCTTGCGGCATGTGTTGTGTTATGTCAGTCATATGATTGCTCTTTTGCTTCGCGTACTTGCTTAATCCGTACTTGCCATTCTGCCCAGATCGTGTCTGCTACAGCGTTGAGATTTACATCGCCTGCTATTATTTCGCTATCCGCTACGAATCCTATGATGTGCTGTGTTTCATGTAGAGTCAGTTCGTCTAGCGAAAATCTCCAAGCAAACGTTGCCAGCCGCCCATTTTCTTTTATCCACAATTCCACGGACCCTAGACTTATACGGCAACTTAGTCGCTCATATACCTTGCCCAATATGGAGTAGTGATAAAATCCGTCTTCAATCTGTTTCATAATTATTCACTTAGTTAAAAGGCGGCTAGTCGGAGTTGAATCGACGGAAGGTATATGAAGAAACCCCTCCGCTCCACGCTCGCCGCTCGGCCAGTGCCTAGGCCCTATTTCGTTGTTGTCTTTTGATTGCGTGCGGCCATATGAGCTTCGGTTTTGAGACCAAAGAGCTTTTGCTGCTTATGATTGTAAATCTCTTCGAGCATCGCCAAGAAAGCTTCCTTGGTTGAATAGGATGCAAGTTTCTCTTGGCATCTTTCAGCACAGCGAATCAAGCGACGTTCGTCAAATTCACTTACGCGACACACCATCATTAGTGCCAAGAGGAAACATGACTTACAGCACCGACGATCCATCTTGGCGAAAGCGTTGTATATGTCGATTACGCGATAAGCCCAGGCGGCGGCTTTGATAGTAAAAGTCCCGCCTTTAAGGGCTTCAGAGATCGCCCCGTAAGAAGCGGCTCCACTGAGTAGCGTGAATGCTGAGGTGATAGGGATGTTATTGACATCAGCGAATGCTAATGCCTCGCGATAATCAGACAGCCCCTCACGTGCGTAACGGTTTGCGTAATCTACTGGTGCCCAGCCGACTGGCGTGCAATTGATTTCCGCCACGTCAAAATTGATGTCGGTTTCGACCCAGTAGACTGGCAATCCTTTTTCTTCCGCGAATGCGATTCGATGCTGCCCTTCGATAACAATTAGATTCTTATCTTTGTCGCGTCGGCACACGGCAGGAAAATACGGTAGTGTGCCGTACTTCTCAATCGACCTCCGCAGTTTCCTGTGCTTCGAAAGGCATCGTTCCCTGTTCTCAAGACTGTAGCAAAAGAGCCGGTAGTCTCGCGTAACGTTAATCTTAGGTACGAGAATTGGAGCAATTGGAGTAATCACAGTTGTAGTTCCTTATTTGCTTTGCTGTTCAATAAAATCGGTAACAATTTGAAATGCTCTCTTCTTGTGCTTGTCGTTGCGTGGAATCCTTCGTAGGCAGTCGACGGCAGCGTGTGCGTGTCGCAAACAGGTAGCCGGCTTATCGTCGCTAATCGCTTCTACCGCTTCCTTCTTCTCTCGTAGAATCCGTTTTGCCTCCTTGGCCGGCTCTTCGGCCTTGGCAATTTGACGCTGCTCTTTGGCTGGCAGGTCAAGCATCTTTGTGGCCATACTGACCGTGATCTCGCCGGAGTCAACGGCTTCGATCAGTTCAGGGGCTCCCTGGTCAATAACGTTTCGGGCACGATCAACCATGCTGCCTGACACATCGTAGTCTTTTCCAACCGCATCACGAGAATCACCCTTTTCCCGTTCCGGTATAATTACCGGAACGGGGGCTTTGGAACCTCGCTTGAGACCTGCCAGTCGTCTTTTTTCCGCTTCTCTGGCGTGGTAATCCCGATGCTTAGAGGCGGACATTGCCCGCTGTGATGCACTTAGGTGGCGGCGATGCAGGTTGACTGAGCGGACGTGGTCCGCTGGATCGTCGATATCAGCGGTGACGTCGACAGTCTCGCATTCAATACCAAGCTCCTGACAAGCCTCGTAACGATTACGACCGTCCAAGATCTTGGTATCAAACAATTCAATGGCATAACACTGTCCGTTCTCTTTGATGTCCTTCCGTAGTCCAGCGGCCTCCTCTTTGGACATCATTGGAAAGATTTTCGATGCTGGATGGTATTCAAATTTCTTCATGGTGTTCTCTCTCGTTGTTAAAGACTCAGGGCTTCCGGCTGGTCTCGCACCAGCATAGCGACGTTGCTCCTTGCCCGATATTTTTTCGGTCTTCACCCTTGGGCCAAGCGGGGTGGCATTAGGCTCGCGTTGTCTTTCTAGACAGACAATTTGTTTACCTCGGCTTTATGCTACGGAAGCTGTATCGTTAGCGTCTCATCGTATTACTCATAGGGGTTAAACATCGTTTCTCATGCGGGCCTTGCACCCGCTCGCCACATCCGTTTAGTTTATCTCTCTATCCTCAGAGAGCATAAAAAAGCTTGCGGCCTCACGCCGTTGCGGCTGAACCATACTCCGATGCTTTCTGCCTTGGTTTCGGGCGGGGCACCCATCGTTCTAATACAATCTTTCTCGGGCCACGAACTTTAACGGCGGGTCGTGGCTTCCCGCCATCTACAGTCAGGTGTAGTAAAAAACAGACTATCCAGATCATTTTGTTACCGGCTTGATTGTGACTGAAACTTTTGCGGGCGTAATCGTAACGTGCTGACAGAACGTATCGAAAATATCAGTCGCATTTTCGCGCTGCCATTCGTACACCTTGACGTCCAGTTCCCGTTTGCTAGACGTCTTAATTGGTGCGCAGAAATCGTTTTCCGCTGCAATATTCTCAATCTCACCGATGTCGGCTTTGTAGTTTAGTCCTCGCTTCACGACGATCTTAAAGCCATCGATAGTGATTGTCTTCGAGCCGCTTTCCTTTGTGGGAACGAGTCCGGCAATGGATTCTTCAATTTCGATTCGTCGTTGATTGGCTCTCTCTTCCGTGATTTTCGCCAGCAGTAAGTCTGCGGCCAGGTCTTCGAGCGTTAAAGCTTCTGCAACGTTAATATTCTTATCCTCTCTTCTTGTAGTAAACCATCTGGACGGCCCAGATTGTGTTTGCGATGACGACTAACACGCCGCCGGAAAACGACCACCAGGCATTAACTGCCGGGTAAAAATAAAGGTTCCAAAAGCCCCAGATCATCATGTAAATAACGGGGGTAATACAGACTCCACGAGCTTCTTTGTCGCGATGGAGCCTGGCAACGTTCATTAACAATAAGAGTCCCGCGACGAACTCGAACCCTCCGTTAATCTGATCTACGATGGCTAACCCCCTCGCTGCATCCAAGGCGGTGTGCCGGTAGGTTGTTGCGGTGCGGCGACAGGCTGCTGAACCACCTGTTGAGCAGGCTGCTGTACCGGTTGCTGTACGGGCTGCTGAACTGGTTGAACCATAGGGGCTGCAACGACTTGCTGGACTGGTTGCTGTACCGGTTGAACCACTTGCTGCTGCACCGGCTGCTGCACCTGTTGAACCATCTGCGGAGCTACAGGTGCCTGTGGAGCTACAGGTGCCTGTGGAGTTGCCGGGGCTTGCGGTGGTGCGGGAACTTGCGTGCCCTGCTTAGCCGCTTGCTTCGACAGGTAATCTTGGGCGTCTTTCTGCGTGAGATACGCCGCGATGCCGATCTGG
>CAZISU010000851.1:0-3566 GCA_964541935.1 uncultured Planctomycetaceae bacterium
GTCGGCGGGCGGTCGTCCGTCTCAGGTGCGAAATATGGCGACTTGTTCGACCATCAGTGCGTAGTCTTCGAATACAAGGGCGGCAAGCAGCTTACGGGCATCTGCCGCAACCAGATCGGCACGTGGGGCGACGAGTCCGACACGATCTTCGGCACCAAGGGCCGCGCCAGCCTGAAAAAAGGCCGCATTACCGGTGAAAACAACTGGCGATACAAGGGCGAGAAGAAAAACATGTACGACGTCGAGCAGGCAGAACTGTTCGGCGCGATTCGGACCGGCAAGACGATCAACAATTGCGAGTACATGGTCAATAGCACGATGATGCTAATTATGGCAACCTATGCCATCTGGACGGGTCAGAAAATGACCTGGGACCAGGCCTGGAACTCGAAAACGACGGTTGCTCAGCCGGCGTACAACTGGGACATGAAGTCGCCCGTCGCGCCCAACGAAAAGGGCGAATACGACCTTCCCATTCCGGGCATCACCAAGATTGTTTAAGTCTTAGCTTCGATATTCAAAAGGACAACCGTCCAGCCGGGCGGTTGTCCTTTTATTTTAACTCAACGTTACTGAAGGGATATCGCGATTAAACGAACGGCGTTACGCCGGGCACCGCGATGTCGTACTTGCCATCTTTGTTGGGCACAACCGGCGGCGTGGCATCCATGCTGTATTTGTCCAGGCCAAGTTTCTGGGTGGAATTGATGGCCTGGTCCCAGGTGATGCGTTTGCCGGTGTAGCCGACCATGCGTCCCATGATTCCCAACATGCTACTGATCGACATGTAGTGGCCGTCGTTTTTGGGCTTGCCGCTACGGATGGCGTTGAAGAGCGCTTCGTGTTCGAGAACGTACATGTTCCCGCCTTTGCCCCTGAAACGCCACTTATTCTCGCCCTTGATGGCGTGATCGAGCACGCTGACGGTGCCCTTGGTGCCAATATACTGGTCCGACGTATTGGGCCAACAGTTGTTCTGCTGGCGGCAATAAGCGTGCAGCTTGACACCGTTTTCGTATTCGTAAACGATGCCGAAATGGTCGTAGATATTGCCCAATTTGGGCGTCTGCCGGCCGCCGATACCCCAGGCCGCCACGGGCGGCTTATCGCCCATCATCCACGAGGCCTTGTCCAGGCTATGAACGTGCTGTTCGACGTTGTAGTCGCCGGAGATCCAATTGAAGAAGTACCAACTTCGCATTTGGTATTCCATCTCGGACATTTCGGGCGTCTTTTTCACCGAACGGCCGACCATGCCGCACAAGTAGGTTTCCTGCATCGACTTGATGTCGCCGATGGCGCCGTCGAGCAGCCGCTGCATGGTTTCCTTGACGCCATGGTGATAGCGCCAGCAAAGTCCGGAAACGATGCTGAGGTTTTTTTCTTTTGCCTTGCGCGACGATTCCAGCACCGAGCGGATGCCGGGCGCGTCGACGGCCACCGGCTTCTCGCAGAAGACGTGCTTGCCGGCTTCGATACAGGCCTTGAGTTGCTCGGGCCGGAATTGAGGCGGCGTGCCCAACACGACAACATCAACGCCGCTGTCGATCACCTTCTGATAGGCGTCGAAACCCACGAAACAGTGCTCGTCGTCGACATCCACGCGTGGGGCGATGCCGGCGTTCTTTTTGAGCTGCTTGCGGGTGTTTTTGACCTGGTTTTCGAAAACATCGCCCAGAGCCACGAGTTTGGTGTTCGCATCTGCGGTCAGTGCGTTGGCAGCGGCGCCGGTACCACGCCCACCGCAGCCGACCAGTCCGACCTTCAAAATATCGCTACCGGCCGCGTGGGCCGAGCGCCCCAAGGCCAGGCTGCCCACGGCTGCGGCCGAGGTGGCAACGGCCGTGCTTTTGAGGAAATCGCGGCGTGCAAAATTGGATTTGGCGCAATTGTTTTCGTTGTCGGAATTCACCATGCAATAGGCTCCTTCAAGATGCTTTTGTTGCAGTCGTTTTAAGTAAAACGAATGTCAGGTTGTTAAAACAGTACTATGTAATATGCAAATTGATGGGTAGCCCCGATAGCTTGTCTATCGGGGCTACCCGTTTCCTATCAATTGCGCTGTTATGTAATGCTAAATGTTAAACGAATTTTGTCATTCCCGGCACGTGGCAAGGATAGGTTCCATCCGCTTTAGGTCCGACCGGCGGCTTGGTTTTCCAGGTGACGTTGCCATCGCAGAGCAGTTCGGTCGAATTCTCGGCCTGCTGCCAGGTTAGCTTTTTGCCCGTGTAACATGCCGTGCGGGCAATGATCGAGAGCATCGTGCTACCGACCATGTATTTACCGTTGTTAATGGTTTTGCCGCTACGGATGGCGTTAAACAGAGCGCGGTGCTCTTCGTCGTACATGTTACAGGAGGGGCCTTTGTAACGCCACTTGTTCTCGCCTTTGATGCTGAACTTCAACAGATTGCAACTGCCCTTGGTGCCGATGATATGATCGGATGTTTCGTTGTGGCAACCGGCCGCGGCACGGCCGAAACCGTAAACCCTGGCGCCGTCGGCGTACTCGAAGACCATGGCGTTGTTGTCGAATTGGTCGCCGAACTTGGGCTCGAACATCGAGGAACGCCCCCCCACGCCCCAGCATGTCTCGGGCGTCACTTCCTTCATCAACCAAGCCGCTTTGTCCAGGCTGTGGACCAATGACTGCTGGATGTCGTCGCCCGAGAGCCACTTGAAGTGATACCAGTTGCGGACCTGCCACTCCATCTCCGTCCACTTGGGATTGCGGTCGGTCAAACGATATGGCGGTCGAGCGTATGTCTCTTGGATGGTTACAATATCGCCGATGGCGCCGTCATGGACGCGTTTGACCGTTTCCTGCACGCCCTTGTGATATCGCCAGCACAGGCCCGATACCACGTTGAGATTCTTTTTCTTGGCGTCTTCGCAAGCCTTGGTGACGATCTTCAGGCCCGGCGCGTCGACCGAATGCGGCTTTTCGCAGAAAACGTGCTTGCCGGCGTCGATGGCCGCCTTGAGGTACTTGGGGTGAAAACCCGAGGCCGCCGCGATCAGCACCACGTCAACGTCGCTATCGATCACCTTCTGGTAACCGGCGAAACCGGCGAAGCAACGTTCGTTGGGTACGTCGACCTGATCCTTGTAAGTCTTCTTCAGGCGGTCGCGGCTGCCAGTCACCTTATCCTCGAAGGCGTCGGCCATGGCTACCAGCTTGGCGTTCTTATCGACGTTCATGGCGTTGCCGGCGGCACCCGAACCGCGGCCGCCGCAACCGATCAGACCGAACTTCAAAACATCGCTACCGGCCGCGTGCGCGCCACGCGCCAGCGACAGATTGCCAATCAACGCCGCGCCTGTGACGGCGCCACTTGTTTTCAAAAAACTACGGCGCGAGGTCGCGTTCACAGACGACTTTTTGTCTTGATTAGACATCACAGCATCTCCAACGCTTGAGGATTTGAGCCGCGCAGGCGGACTTCAGCCACTGCATGCTGAAGATGAAGAGCTCTGGCATATCCTTGAGCGGGCACTCTCCGCTGCTATTGACGAGACAAATACAGGAAGAGCTCGCGAAGGCAAGGAATTGCAGACTGAGTT
>CAZISU010000852.1:0-3564 GCA_964541935.1 uncultured Planctomycetaceae bacterium
TCTTGTATTTGGGGGAAGAATCGTCGAGGATTTGGATTTCCATGCCGTCGGTCGGGGGCGTGCGGTCTTTCGGGGTGCGGATGGCAACACCGTTGTTTCCACCCGGCTCGAGCTTATACTCGAAACGAAAGATAAAGTCAGCGTACTCGCCATCCGTTAAAAGGCAACCTCCACCCTTTTCCTTGGAAACCAGCTTGCCATCTTCGACCCGATATCCGTTGGTGGCGCCTTGCCAACCGTCGAGCGACTCGCCGTCGAATAGGCTGACAAAGCCCTTGGGTGTTTTATTTTTTCTCTCGCTTGAGGTACATGGACTAGTTACAAACTTCACGTTTTGCACAAATTCGTTGACCTGGAAGTTGGCGTCGTCGAAGCTCCTTAGCAGCTTGCCGCCCACATAGCAGTTGTCGAAGGTGACGTCTTCCACCAGGTTGTTTTTGCTGTGCCCTTTCAGTATGAAGGGTTTTTCGGCGTTCTCCCAGCAGACGTTTTTCATATAGACGCCCTTAATGTGGCCAGGGCCAGAACCGCCGTACATATCGGTTGGATGTATATAGAGTTCTAAATTCTTTTCGGCCATTTGTTCTTCCACGCGAATATCCTCAAATCGCACGTTTTTCACCCATGCCTTGCCCCACACCGGGATACTGAAGGCCGAATGACCACCGGTGCCGCCGCCGCCACGGGTGTGAAGAATATCGCAGTTTCGCACCAGGATATTGGTCATGCTGTCGGCTTCGTCCTCGAATCCCACCGTGACGCCGTCTCCCACTCCGTCGGGCTTCATCACGTTCATGATGCAATTGGTCACGGTAATGGAATCTACGTTTTTCTTCAGGGGTTTATGATACAAATTGGTCTTAATGGCAATGCAGTCATCGGAAACCTGAATGTAGCAGTCGTTGATAAGAACATTATTGCTGCCCGTGGGGTTGATGCCGTCACCATATCTGGACCAATCTATCGCTTTTACGTTGTCATAAACTACATCACGGCAATAGTTAATATGATTCTGCCATGTCAAACCGTTGCGAGTAATAACACCTTTCACAATGACATTGGAGCAATTATTGAGCGTAATGCAATTGTTAAACCTGTCTTCAAAGCTGTGTCCATCGATAATACCGCGGCCCAGTATCCGCACATCATGGACGTTATCGCCATGAAACCGGCCGAATACTATGGCGCCTCCCGCTATATAGTATGTATGGTCGCTCTTAAGTTTGACCTCACCCGTGTGGTGCGTGCCGGGACCGTAATAGGTTACGTTGGGGTCTCCTTTCCGGGGCGGATTCTTTTCCAGTGGATTGGCAAAGATATTCAAACAGTATCCGCCGGGCTCATTAACCTCAACAACTAGCTTTTGGGGAGCCTTGACCTCGAAGGTCAGCAGATCACCGTCTAGCTTGCTTTGAATGCCCAGGCTCTTGGGACGGATAATGACCGATTTGATAGGCGTCTTTAATAACCGTAAAGCCACACGAAGTTTCCCAGAAGCGGAAAAATTGGCAATATTGACATGTGAGTTTGGATCCTGGGGGTAGTAATACCGCTTCACATCCTGTTTCAAGATAACCATTTTCTCAACCCACACCTTCTTACCGTTTACTTCCAGGGAAAACTCATCACTGGTTTTCAACGCGGCGCCTCGCGGTGGGCCGTAGGTTACCACTTCGGCCCCGGCGGTCGCCATTAATGCTCCGCAACAGAGAAAACATGCAAGAAGGGGCTGAGATACAAGGGGCCGGGCCGTAGTCTTCGGGAAAATAAAGTGATTGCTCATTATTTCTTTCATCATAAAAAAGTGGTGAACTTTAAAATTGAATCCGTCGCGATTGGTATACGCGTCTTTGGCAATAAAAGTGAAAAGGAGCTTGCCAGCGAACCTTTCCGTTCAAGTTTTCTTAGGTGGACCACGACACCCCCTCCTTATCCATTTGCCAAGCCCCTTAAACATCGCCATGCTGGTTAGATCATTCTGCTTTTGCATTACGTCTCTTTCCGAATATACATTCCGCCAGCCGTTGAAAAAGAAAGAGGAAAAATATCTGAATTCATTTTCGACAAATATCTTTTCCTGCAGGCTGTCGGCGAGTCATCTATTTGTCAGTTTAAAACGATAGCATTTTCGCCCGGTTTGATTTCCCGCTCAAGCTTGGATATCGTGTTGTATTTCTGCGGCATTGCCTCAACCACTTCGTCTACCAAGTCGGATGAGGGATCGCCGCCGAACGCGTAAATATTACGGCCCGTTTTGCGCTCGGCATTGAACATCACCAGGTTGGTTCCTACAAGAGGCCCCTGTTCGGCAAAGCCGTTTGAGCTTAAAGATCAATCCAGGTTCTCTTCAGGTGCGCAATAAAGCTCTCTTCTTTCAAGATCTGAAATGAGGTGTTTCCGTCATTCTTAGAGGTTATCATCTCTTTCGTTATAGTTGTTAGTGTTTGATGGATCGGATCAGCCGATGCAATAGTCCTTCTCGAAGAACAGTTTGGTCGCGGCAAAAATGATCGCTGCTGAACCAAGATAGACGATTCCAAGCGAAGCGATGCCCGCGCTTAGGCCGATGCTTTGTTTCATCCAGCCAAGCAGTACCGATGAGAAGGATCCGATTATAAAGGCTATCGAAAGCATGATACCCGTGGCTGTGGCCCGGTACTTCGGCTCTATCACATCGAACAGGGTGGCGAAGAGGTTGGAGTCGTAAACACCGCGGAAGAAACCGAAGCCGGCCAGACCAAGATAGGCTATCCATAGTGTGTCGGTTATTCCCATCAGGCAAATGAACGGGGCCCCCAGTAGTAGGCCGACGTACTCCACCTCCATGCGTATCTGCTTGCGACGAAAGGCCAGACGATCAGAGAGCCTGGCGCCCGCGAATACTCCCACGTATGCCAGCAGATGGTGATAGAACATCGACGAGAATCCCGCGTTGACCAGCGAGAGCCCGAATTTTTCATACAGGAAGGTGGGCATCCAAGTGACGAAGCCGATGTTGACGAAGACCATTCCACCAAAGGCCAGCGCGAGCATTCCGAGCGTGGGTTTATTGCAGGTATTGCGGATGGCTTCGCCAAGCGAGACCTTTTCGACCATGGATTCTAGAGTTCCTTCGGCCGCGGCATCCACTCTGTCGTTTCGGAAGCGCATGGCGATGAGCGCGGCCCAAAAAACGCCGACCAGACCAAAGCTGTAGAACGACATTCTCCAGCCGAATGTTTGACCGATCCAGGCCGCCAACCATCCGCCCACCACAATGCCCGTGTAGAGCGCCGTCTGGTGGATGGCCATGGCCTGCGCGCGGGAACTGCGGTGATACTGCCCGATGAGAGAATTGGCGGCTGGGTAGTAAAATGCCTCACCCGCGCCGGTCGCAACACTACGGAAAATGATAAGCAGAATCAACCCGTTGGCGACGCCTGTCAGCAATGTTCCCAGGCTGAAGGTGAACAAGCTGAGGAATTTTGGGACAAGATCAACACATTTGGCTCATGGGCATTTAATAGGTCTCATGCGGTGGCATATGGTATGGTTAGTTATTGGTGTATGGTTCTTAAAGCTCAC
>CAZISU010000853.1:0-3558 GCA_964541935.1 uncultured Planctomycetaceae bacterium
AACGACTATCGTCGTCCATCTCCACGATCTCGACAAGCGAGTCGTCGGGGTTTGTGCCCGTGGCTTTGAGGCCGCTCTGGGCAAGCTGCTGACGATAGTCGTTGTTGAACTCGTAACGGTGGCGGTGCCGCTCGGATATCTCTTCCTTGCCGTAACACGACGCTACCTTGCTGCCGGGCGATAAAACGGCCATTTGCGCGCCCAGACGCATTGTGCCGCCCTTGTCCGTAATCGTCTTCTGCTCGTCCAAAAGACAAATCACTGGGTGCGGGTTGTTCTTGTCGAATTCGGTGGAATGGGCGCCCGCCAAATTTGCCACGTTGCGGGCGAATTCGATTACTGCACAGTGCAAGCCCAGGCAGATCCCCAGGAAGGGGATGCCTCGCTCGCGGGCAAACTGTACCGCCGAAACCTTGCCGTCGATGCCACGTTCGCCAAACCCGCCAGGCACCAGGATGCCGTCGACGCCGGCCAACAATCGCTCGGCCCCTTCGCGCTCGACCGCCTCGGAGTGAATCCGCTCGATGCGAACCTGGGCGCGGTTCTCTATGCCCGCATGGTCCAAGGCTTCGTAGATCGATTTATAGGCGTCGTGGTGTTCGGCATATTTTCCCACCACGGCGATGCTGATCTCGTGCTCGGGGTTCCGCAGCCGGTGCAGCAGATCGTGCCATTGGCCCAACTCGGCCTTGCCGGTCTTCAGGCCGAGTTTATCGGCGATCAGCTCGTCGAGACGATTGTCCAGCAGGCTCATGGGCACTTCGTAAATCGAAAAGTCCTTGTCCTTCTCCTCGATAACCGCTTCGAGTTGCACGTTGCAGAACAGGGCGATCTTCTCACGCTCGTCGCGGCTCATAGAACGCTCGGTGCGGCACACCAGGAAGTCTGGCTGGATACCGATCTGACGAAGCTGGCCCACCGAATGCTGGGTGGGCTTGGTTTTCAGCTCGCCGGCCGCCTTCAGATAGGGCACCAGTGTGAGATGCACGTAAACACAATTCTCCTTGCCCATGTCGAGCGAGAACTGTCGAATCGCTTCGAGGAAGGGCTGGCTCTCGATGTCGCCCACCGTGCCGCCGATCTCCGTGATGACCACGTCCACGTCGTCGCCCGAAAGTTTGCCCAAAACCTCTTTGATCTCGTTGGTGATATGGGGGATGACCTCCACCGTCTGGCCGAGAAACTCGCCGCGGCGTTCCTTGTTGATCACCGAAAGGTAAATCTGGCCCGTCGTGTAGTTGCTGTGCCGGGTGAGCGGACCGTTTGTAAAACGCTCGTAGTGGCCCAGGTCCAGGTCCGTCTCGCTGCCGTCGTCGAGCACATAAACCTCACCGTGCTGGTAAGGACTCATCGTGCCGGGGTCCACGTTAATATAAGGGTCCAGCTTCTGCATGCGGACCGAAAGCCCGCGATTTTCCAGAAGCATACCGATTGAAGCGCTCGTCAAGCCCTTGCCAAGAGAACTTACCACGCCGCCGGTCACGAAGATATGTTTTGTCATGAAGTTTGATTGTCCAAACGCGGGCCAAGAAGCAAAAACATATTCTAGCTGGCCAAGCGACGTTCGACAAATGCCCTGTAATCTTCGGGTGTGTCGATCCCGAATGTTGGCTCATCAACCACACCTACCATGATCGAATGTCCGGCATTCAGAACTCTAAGCTGCTCCAGCTTCTCCAGCTTCTCCAAGCTGCACTCGGGCAACTGGGCCAGACGCAGGAGAAAGTCTCGTCGATAGGCGTATAGACCGACATGCTGGTAAAAATGTGCCGGGTCCGCGGCAAGCAGGTCGTCTTGCCAATCTCGGGCGTGGGGGATAGGACTGCGGCTGAAATAAAGTGCCCGATTATTGCTGTCAAAAACGACTTTCACACACGAGGGATCTTCGAGCTGACGGCGGCTGCGAATCGGCGTCGCCAGGGTAGACATTACCGCGTCGGGGTTTTTTTCCAGCAAAGCGATCACCAAATCGATAGATTCACCCGCCAAATCCGGCTCGTCGCCCTGCACATTGACAATAATGTCAGTGTTTTCCAACTTAGCGGCCACTTCGGCCACGCGGTCGGTCCCGCTCTTGGCCGCCGGGTCGGTCATTTCGACTCTCCCACCAAAAGCCTCGACAGCTTCGGCGATTTCCTCGTGGTCGGCGGCCACGCAAACCCCCGCGGGACGTTTTGCCAGCAAAGCGGCGTCGTAGGTGTGGCAGATCAACGGTTTTCCAGTCTCTTCCAACAGCAGCTTGCGCGGCAGACGCGTCGAAGCAAGACGCGCCGGAATGACTATGTGGCTGGTGTGCAAACGATACTTCAGACCCGATTGGCTCATTGCTCATCTCCTCCTTGAGAATTCGCCCTCTAGTAGGGTGCGTCCGTGACGCACCGCTAGCAATCTTGTTTTTAGCCGATTTTTCATCTCCCAGCTAGATCAAGTTGGGATAATTAGGCTGGCCTGGTCAATAAAAAACGCGGACTCGATCCCTAAGCCAAACGACTTCTGGGCGAATCCGCGTTGTTATGTACTCGCAGTTTCACAGCCAAGGGCGGCCGTGCGACATATTTCAGCCTGCCGATGGAATCAAGGCTGCACTTTCGGTTGCGAACGGCTCGAGTTCTTCCCGCAACACAATCACATCTGGAGGGGCTTCTATTCCTATCCGCACGCGGTCTCCGGCGACTCGCACTACCGTGACGACAATAGAATTGCCGAGCTTGATTCGTTCATTTTCGCGGCGTGACAGGACTAGCATGGTATGACCTCCGTGTCGGTAATAGTGATGTATATATGTATAGCGTCTTGATCCGGCACTGTCAACACCGGAAATGGACAATTCCGCCCTTAGGCGGCCCCGCCCCTAGGCGGCCGTTCGCTCAAGGCTTGCCGCCCCATTAAGTTGCGTCTTATGGAAACGCTCGCCTGTCGACCCATAAAAGAGAATCCGATTGCCTTCGGTTTCCCAAATCGCCGTGAATCTCACGGCACGCGGCCCGTGCAGGCAAAAATAAACGCCGCATGGTTTTCCGCCCCGCATTAAAATACGTTCGCTCATATGGAACGCACCTAGTTGTAATTGATAGTGTTTGCAAAAGGTTTCATTTACGAATTCTCGAACGTCTTTAAGACTACGGAACTGCAGGATACCGTGATGCATGTGAGATAGAATCTCCTGTTTGAGCGCCGCAGAGCAACGAGTGGCTCATCGGCACAGGTGAGGAAAGATGGGATGATTGCCAATAAAAGAAACTATCGGCAAAATAGGCGGGAACTTTCACCCCAGAACTTGGTATTTTACGATACGGAGGCACTTGAGGAAATATCGGCAATGACTACTTGCTACGTAACGTCGTAAAACAAGGCAGGATACGAGGGCGGCTCGCATATTTCTGCGCAGAATATCTCTGCAAAAAAACTTGGGGGAGACACTGCAAGAAGCCCGTAGGCCGGGTTGTAACCCGGCATTTTGTCGATTAACAACGTAAATGCCGGGTTGTAACCCGGCCTACGGGAATAGAATCAACGGCGTTACTTGACCGTCTTAGAGTATGCTTTAAAAGCCGCGTC
>CAZISU010000854.1:0-3558 GCA_964541935.1 uncultured Planctomycetaceae bacterium
CGTCGGCAAACGGCCGATCCGAAGCGAATCTCGGCCGTGCGGGGGTTCGAACGACGTGACCTGCGGAAGCTGATACCCGGCCTCTCCCAGAGTATCGAGCGGGCGCTTGAGCTTCCCGAAGAAGAATACCCTCGGGCAGTGCGCCATCACCGCACGCCGCAACTGCCCGTGCTGGGCCAGTTTCTCTTTTCCGCCTTGGGCAGCATCTGCCGTCAGGCCGAACTCGCCCCGGCACTGGTCGGCACTCCCAACGACGTCCGCGATCTGGTCGACTGGCGCAGCCGCGACAAGACTAAAGATCAAGACGAGAGCAAAGATTCAAGCGATAGCGGCCAACACCATCACCGCAAGCCGCCCTCGCTGGCTGTCGGCTGGCGTGCGGAAGTCGTCGGCAATCTGTTTGACGACCTCATCTCTGGCAATGTTTCGATCCGCATCAGCGACCCGCTTTCCGACCACCCGTTGGTTTTCGAGCGAAATGATATTTCGCCCGAGGGTTGACATTCTAGTGGGATTTCTCTAAAATCAGAGAAAATAATCCTTACGGCAGTCTGTTTCCTATGCCTTATCTTGGGGGGTAATGGTATGCGTGCTGAGGGAATGCGGTTCCGAGCCTTCACTCTTGTCGAACTTTTGGTCGTAATTGCCATTATTGGCATTCTAATCGCCCTGCTTCTGCCTGCGGTCCAAGCCGCCAGGGAAGCTGCTCGCAGGATGAATTGCTCTAATAACTTGAAGCAGCTCGGCATTGCCGTGCATAATTTCGAGTCCGCTCGCGGGCATGTGCCACCCGGCAACCATGGTGTTTATGACGCCGGCAAGGACTGGTTTTTCTCGGCCCAAGCACTGCTGTTTCCATACATGGAGCAAGGCAACGTGTATGGCAACTTCATTCTAGAAGAGAACATGTGGAGTCCCCGGAACTTTGAAGTGGCGAAGACACAGCCGCATTTTTTGGTCTGTCCGAGCGATCCTTTCGAAGGCAAAAATGAACTATTGGGTTGGACAAGCTACCACAGCAATTGTGGCAGCTGGGTGAATCTGAATGGTTGGGACGGAGTGTTTGGACCGTCTGTGGAACGTGCGGGTGCTCCGTCTCCAGGGATTGTGAAGTTTTCGGCGATCACCGACGGCTTGAGTAATACGGCGGTATTTGCCGAGGTTGTGAATGGCACGGGATCTTCTCACGGCGCGCCAACTCGCTTTGACGGCTACGAGTTCGGTTCAAATCCGGGCGGTACAATTGCCCAGGCTCGTCAAGCGTTTTCGTCAAAAAGCTGGGAGGGCCAGAACCTGATCGGATGGGGTAGTGATTTCTGGCGTTGGCGAGGCTATCCGTTTACCGAAGGGTCACCCTGGCGGAACTGGTACAACCATCTGACGCCGCCCAATAGCACCTGTTGGCAAACGGGAGATTGGTGGGACATTGTTTCACCGGCCAGCAGCTATCATCCTGGCACGGTGATGGTTGTGCTATGCGATGGGAGCGTAAAAGCCGTTAATGACGACGTAGATCCTGATGTCTGGACAGCGACTGGCACGATAACCGGTGGCGAATCACTGGATTTGCAGTAAACCGCCTGATTGTGTTACTATAAATTTCAGAAACGTTATCGCTTCGGAACCAATGCAAATGAAAAGCTCATTCACTTCTTTTTTCGCATGTTCTGCGGCATCACTTTAATCGCAGCAATCGCGAGTGTTGCTTTGATCGGCTGCCAAATCTTGGGAGATAATGGATATGTGTGCTAAGCGAAAGCGGTTCCGAGCCTTCACGCTTGTCGAACTTTTGGTCGTGATTGCTATTATTGGTATTCTGATTGCGTTGCTTCTTCCCGCGGTTCAGGCCGCCCGCGAAGCCGCGCGAAGAATGAACTGCGCAAACAACATGAAGCAGCTCGGCATCGGACTGCACAACTTCGAGAATTCCCTCGGACAAGTTCCGCCTGGCCAGACTCTATCACCAGGAGAAGCCCTCTCATACTTCTCCGTCCACACAAGGTTGATGCCATACTTAGAGCAGGGTATCATCACTGATCAGGTCGACTTTGAAAAGTCTATATACGCCCCACCAAATGATGTGGTGGCCAAGTCCCAGCCGAACGTCTTTATTTGCCCCAGTGATCCACTTGAGGGGCGCGCCATGCCTTATGGTTGGACGAGCTACCATTCCAACGCCGGCAGCTGGGTCAATCTAAATGGATGGGATGGAATTTTCGGCCCAAAGGATAATAGGGCAGGCGGCGATGCGCTGCCCCCCTTGAAGTTCTCCGAGATCACCGACGGCCTGAGCAATACGGCGGCCTTTGCCGAGGTGGTAACCGGGGCGGGAGGCTCCAGTTCGCCCAAATCGCGTTTCGACTGCTACTCGTTCGGTTCAAATCCGAACGGCACGGTTCCCCAGGCTCGTAGTACGTTTTTGTCAAAGAGCTGGGAAGATCAAGGACTGATTTCATTTGGTAGTGGCTACTGGCGATACCGAGGGTATCCATACACCGAAGGGACGATCTGGCGGACCTGGTACAACCACCTGATGCCGCCGAATAGCACTTGCTGGCAGACCGGCGATTGGTGGGCACTTGTTGCGCCCGCCACCAGTTCTCACCCCGGCGTGGTGATGGTTGTACTGTGTGACGGCAGCGTGAGACCCGTCAACGATGACATCGACCCCGATGTTTGGACGGCGACCGGTACACGGGCCGGCGGCGAGGCGCTCGATTTGCCGTAAAGCTTCAACTAGTATTAATCAACTTAATGATCTTGTCATTGGTGCGAAAACTAGTGAAGTTAATGCAAATGAAAGAATTGTTGCAACAAAGCGGGGGCAAGCGTTAATCTCGCAGCCCGCTGGGACGAAATGCGAAGCCTAGCTTGGCATAGTCTTTTTTCGATTGTTGGAACCCGCCCAGCAATACGCGCCAGTCGGAACCGTCGGTCAGGTAGCGGACGCCCTGGTCGATTAGATACTTGCAATGTTCCGGGTTGATTGCCAGCGTGCCGCACACTAGGCCGTTGGCTTCGCAGGCCTTGACCACGCGTCGCACCGCCTTGAGCACCTTGGGATGATCGTATTGGCCGGGCACGCCCAGGCTCAGGGCCAGGTCGCCGGGCCCCACGAACAGAACGTCGACGCCTTCGACTTCGGCGATTTCGTCGACCCGTTTCACCGACTTCATGTCCTCGATTTGCAACACCACAAGCGTCTCGCGGTTGGCCGCGTTGAGGTAATCCTGCAGCGGCATCAGCCCGTAGTCGGCATCGGCGTTGATGTTTTCTAGCTCACGCTGGCCCAGGGGTGGATACTTGATACGACTCACTATCTGGCGAGCCTTTTTGGCCGTTTTCACGTGTGGGATCATTAGCCCGTTGGCGCCCATGGAGAGGAAACGCGAAAAGTCGTCGCCGCTGTTTGCGCCCGTGCGAAGCACGCACTCGATGCCTGCGGCGCGGCCGGCGCGCACCATGTTTTCCAACGTGGTGGGATCGATGGCCTTATACTCGTTGCAAATCCAAATGGAATCGAAGCCCAGCAGGCCCAGCATTTCCACGATATTGGGG
>CAZISU010000855.1:0-3557 GCA_964541935.1 uncultured Planctomycetaceae bacterium
TGCTCTAGCCCGAAAAGCATCGCCTCGACTTCCTTGGGAAGGAACTTAAAAATAGCACTTCTCCCCGGCTCTACCCCCGCTTTCTCCAACAAATCGCGGTCGGCCTGCTGCAAGTTGCCGCGCCGCCAGGTCAAGTAGTATCGTTTCTCCTGGTCCGTGGGCCCACTTCGCGATCTGGGCCGCCGCGAAGACAGGTTGTAGGCGTATTCTATCGTGTTGCCCGGCTTGCGCACGCCCAGTTCAATTTTGAAAAAGTCCAACTGCTTGGCATACACGCTCAATGTATTGCCCTTCGCAAACTGCACCTCCCAGTTGCGTCCCGTGCCCTTGCGCCCTCGCCCCGTACCCGAGCCGCCACGCCCGGTACCATCGCCCGAAACGCGTTTGGACATCATCGTCGCACGGGTGGCGATGGCGTCGGTCACCGCTTCCAGCGTTTCCTCGACCTCCTCCTCGAGTATGTCGGTTTCCTGCGGGGCCGGCGGTTCGATGTCGTCCGATCCGCCCCAGGGATCCTCGGGCTGGCCGATATCGGCCGCCAGCACAGGCGGTGGCGTATGCCGCATGAAAATCCGGTTCGTGAGCCAAACGACGAACATGATCAACACGGCCATGCCCAGCAGCACCAACAGCGAAATCAACATGCTGGCCACGCGGTCGTAGCTCGATACCTCGAGCCGGTAGACCTTGCGGTCAACACTGCCCATCGAAGGCTTGGATGTTGTTGGTTCGTTCGTCACTCTAAAACCTCATGCCTCACAAATTCAAAATTCAGCGTCCGGCTGCAATTCCTGATACCAGGCCCGCCACTTCTTCACCGCCTGAGAGTGTTGGGTGGGGGTATACTCGTCCGGCAACCCGAAGCCGCCGATCTTGCGGCTCAGCCGTCGCAAACCGTCGCGAGCTTCCAGCACTACGCCGACGTCTTTGTCGTCCAACGCCAGAATCAAAATAGGTGCGTTTTCTAAATTGCCGCTTCGCCCCAAAGCCTTGATGGCCGCAATGCGATTGTCGGGTGAAGGATCGGATACTAGCGACCGCAGCTTCTGAGCGAACTCGGTCACGAGGACTTGACTCTGCTTGGGCCCCAGCTCGTCCATGCGGCCGATGGCTTCGGCCAAATCGCCTTGGCCCGGGTTGTTCATGGCAAATCGCATGTGCTCGAAGGGACCGCTAAGCGGCTTGGCAATAACCTGCCCGTTGCGAATCACCACCTCGCCATCTTTGGGAAAACCGCGCCCGCCGACCAGCGTGCCGGCCCCGAATCCCCTATCCCGCTGGATACTTTTTTGTGTCGAACGCAGCAGAAAGAGGATGGCAAAGGCCGTATCGACCGGCTTGTTCGACCCGCTGTACCAGTAGCCTTCTTCGGCCTGATTTTGTCTAAGATATTCGACGCCCGCATTGTACCAATTGGGACCGTCTTTACGATCACCTTTCCCCTCGTCCAACTCACGAAAGCTACAGTAGCGTTCCAGGGCATACAAGTAGTAATGAATGTACATGAGCCCCGCAGGTGCTATGGCGAAATTTGCCTTCATCCAGAGGTTGCCGCGATCTTTCGCGCGCCGAATAAGAGACGTATCGAGCGAATATGCAATTCGTTTGCGTCCACCTCCTCCACCGGTGGTGGCCGGATCGTTTTGCTCGGTCGGCTCCACGGCTTCTAGGGCCGAAAGTTCGCCCTCTTTTTTTTGCGGCCGACGGCTCAACCCCATCAGGTCGGAACAGATAAAAACGCTGCCCAAACCGGCCGCTACCATGCTGTGCCGCATCTCGGATTGGGCAATCGGCTCGAAACCCGGAGAAACTTTCCCCTGGTAACCGAAGCCACCGCCGGGATCTTGTGTTTTCACCAACCAGGTAGCCATACCGTCCAGCACACTCGACGGGATATTGAAACCCACCTGATGCGCTTCCCACATCGAAAGAACGGCATACTGCGTCATTGACGTATCGCCCGTCGGTTTGCTTTCATACCCCCACCCGCCATGCTCCTTTTGCCTTAGGGAAAGCACTTCCAGCAGAAACTCGATCTCCTCGCGATAGGTCGACGGATCGTATGAAAGCAAAAATATGGCCGAAGTGCCGATAGAATAGATATCGCTGTCTTGCTTATCTATTACCAACTTCGACGGATCGCCTCCGGCCGCCTGGATCTTGGCTTGAATTGATTCGGCCGTCTGTACCACCAGCGGGTGATTCCAGGGCTTGCCCGCTTTGACCAGCGCCAGACCTATGACCGCCATCCCTCCCACGCGATTATCGGGATTACTTTCCAGATAGGATATCCCGCGTGCCACCATCCCCTGCACGGTAGGATCCTTGGGCGTATATGCGTACGCGCCCGAACAAGCCGCCAGATTTGCCAATAGAACTGGCGCAGCTATAAGCAGCGCGAAGTACGACCGTTGCACGACCGTTCTTACCATCGAGCATCACCTTCCGCCTATCTGTTCCTAACTTGCCTTGCCGCAAGCTGTGTATGTCGAAGTCATAGCCCGATCTGGCCCAGATCAGATCCACGTCCAATAATCAACCCGCGTCCAATAATCAAAGAGTCCAATAATCAAAGAAAAGACACCTAAGCGTTCTCACTGTGGCAACCTCGAACACCTTTGAGGATATATCCGCCAATGGCGGGAGTCAAGCTCCCACAAGCTTACAAAACCCCCCTCTCCAGCACTTCTTGCCTTCAGATTCCTCATCCAAACACTCAGAAGTACATCCCGGCATTCAAGATGCCTACAATCCCGATTCTAAATCGGGAGATCCCCGCGTCAAGTTCCTGCAATAACTACTACATACCTTCGGAGCTTGTAATAACTTCTACAGCAGGGATGCAACACACACAATACCACCAATCATGACTACACAAACCCCTCACTTTCATGCAGCCAGCCTCCAATACCTCAATTGCGCAACGTTTCCGAACAGTGTGTCCGGAAAATTCCAGCCATTCCCATTACATTATCAGCGTTGACAGGATGCCCTGCCACCAACTCACCAATGAAGTGTCCATCTGCATCTGCCATAACTACACTCACATGAGAGTTACTTCACTCTACTCCCCAAGCTGCGTGCAGCACCACCCGTCTCTCATGCGTTTTTTTCGAAACACCGGCATAACATAAGTCTTTCGAGGGTAGCGCTATCGTAAGCAGTACCCCCGTGTTATCCTTTGCCCCCTTTTGAATCCGGTAAAAAAGGGATCGCATGGCAATTTTATAACGCTTTTCTAACCTGTTTGATTTGACTTCCACCCTGTACTTGCTTTATACTGACTCATTGTAAAAGACGGCTACGAGAATAATATTGAGAAAAGCCCGATGGTTACTTGCTGACCACCGGGCTTTTCTTGTGCGATCTAAGAAACCAATTGGATACGCAAAAACAAGACTTTTCTAGCCCCTTTTACATGCGAGAAAGGCACATCAGCGGCCACATGCCCAGATCGGCAGGTTATCACCTGGAGCATGTGGCCACCGCGACACGAACAGGCGTTAGTGTAACATTTGTTCTGTAAAAAGAAATCAAGGCCGTGCCGGCTCTGCTCC
>CAZISU010000856.1:0-3554 GCA_964541935.1 uncultured Planctomycetaceae bacterium
CCTTCGTTTTCAATCCCCACAAGTGGATGTTCACGAACTTCGACTGTTCGGCGTTCTACATGCGAGACCCGGCACGTTTGCTAAGTGCCCTTTCCTTGACGCCCACCTACCTGGAATCGGATGCCGATGATGGAATGCCGGAGTACCGGGACTGGAGCGTCGCTCTCGCCCGACGCTTTCGAGCCTTGAAACTCTGGTTCGTCTTGCGGTCCTATGGAGCAGAGGAATTACGTAAGATGATTCGCAACCACATTCAGTGGACACAGCACCTTGCCGGGCTCATTGACAATGCTGAGAACTTTGAACTTACCACCGAGCCGCGACTTGCACTGCTGAGTTTTCGGTACACGCCTGAATGGGCCGGGAACGATACCGAACTCGATGCAGTCAACGAAGAATTGCTGCGTCGCGTCAACGATAGCGGACGATTGTATCTGACTAAGACGCGGGCAAACGGACGTATCGTTATCCGGTTCGTCGTTGGCCAGACCTACACCACCTTACACCATGTAGAAGGAGGTTGGGCCTGTGTTCAGGAGATTGCACGGACGATTCGGCCGCCTGCAACCGATTCATGAACGGGGCTATCCATGAACGGGGCTATCCATGAACGGGGCTATCCATGAACGGGGCTATCCATGTTCCACATACCTGGCAATATTGCGATAGCCGGAAAGGCGTTGTTGTTTGTGGACGACTTGTGCATGAGCCTAACATCGCCGTATATGAGGACGGCAATGCCAAAGCGAATGAATTTCTGTATTGTCGGGTGGATATTGAAGACGTTGTGAGTGCTCACCTGCTGGCGATGGAAAAAGCACGCTCAATTGGCTTCGCCCGCTACGTCATCAGTGCCACAAGCCCATTCTCGCAATATGATCGCTTACGCTGCGGGTTAGTAAGTTTCAACGATCAATACCCAATGAGCACATGGGTTACAGTGTTTTGTTGTTTGGCTGATATTTTAGCAGAGGGACGGGGTTATTGGGTTTTTTTGGATGGGGAGATTTCGAAGGTGGGGCGTTTCTTCATTTCTAGTGCGTTGTGTCCGAAGAAAGGGTAGACGCTCCATTCGGTGCAGGCGAGGATGTCGGGTTTGCCGTCGCCGTCGATGTCGCCGGCGAAGGCGTTGGGGCCGTGGTTGGTGACCTTGATAGGTTTGCCGTAGCAGGACATGGTCCGCGGCGGGGCGAAGACGGGAGCGGTTTTGCTGCCTACGTTTTTTAGCAAAGAGATGCTGGGGATGTGGCCCGAGGAGACGGAGTACATGATGTCCATCAGCCCGTCGGCGTCCCAGTCGACCGGGCGGAAGGATTCGGTCCAGTGTGCTCCGCGATTGACAATGGAGTCGTCTATGAGACGTCCGTCGGAGAGTTTGAGGTGTCCGTCCCGGCGGAGGCGCAGCTTACCGAGTTTGTCGCGATATTGGCTGAAGAGCGTGGCCTTACGCAGGTGGCCGTCGTGGGTGACCATGTCCATGAGTCCGTCGCCGTTCCAGTCGGCGAATGCCACGCCGGTACGCCACATGAAGGGCCGCTCTTTCTCGAAAGGATAGCAACCGTTGTTCGAGTCCTTGGCGGCGGCCCGTTTTGAGGATAGAGCTCGTAGCTGGGGCGAGTCTGGGAAGCCGTCGCAGATGACTTGTAATCGCGGGCCGAACTGGGGATTCTTGCGTGTACCGATGTTTTTGTACCAGAAGATGCGGTTGGTTTCGTTGGGCATCATGAGGTCGCAGAGCCCGTCGGCGTCCCAGTCGATGTAGACCGGGTAGGAGTAGCCCATATCGTGCCAATGTTCCGGTGGGCCGAGAACCTCGTCGCGGGTGATGCGGATAGGCTTGCCCTGGGAAAAGATGTATTGCGGTTCCGAGAGTGCCATTTGTTCTTTGCTGCCCTGGTTGATAACGATGCGTGGCCAGCCGTAGCCGCCGCCAACGAGCAAGTCTAAATCTCCATCGTCGTCCCAGTCGCACACGCATGGCCAAGCTTGGTCGCTGAGCGAGGCGACGGCCGATGGCGATTGCACTTTCCCCGCCGCTTTGAAGGCGGGCTTGTCGCCTTTGGGGTTGGTTTGTTCGAAGAATGTCGTGAACTGGTAATGCTCGTGGCCCACAAGCAGGCCGTGGTTTTTGCCGACTTTGACGGCGATTACGTCGCGGGGATAGGGTGCGTCGATGCCGTCTAGCGGAAGCGGTTTGTCGAACTTGGGGACTGAATCGCCGGATTTAGTGATATTTCGTCGCCAAGAGACGCGATGGTTGGAAAGCCCTTCTTGATCTGAAACGTCTTCGAGGCAAACCGAATCGATCAGCCCGTCACGGTCGATGTCTTGGAAGCAGGCCGACGCGCCGACGTCGATTGTTACGCCCTTGGCAACTTCAATGGGCCATTGCTGGGGCGATTTGCTCACGTTTTTCGTCCACACATTGCCGACGACGAAATCGAGCAGGCCGTCGCCGTCGAGGTCGACCACGCGGCAAGGATTCCAACTGCTGGTGTGGCGAGAAATTGAACCGGCGGCTGTGAAGATGGGCATACCGCCTGCGTCGCGGCGTCCGGAGTTGAGGTAAAGGTGCAGCTTGTCGCCGCCGCTGGGACTGTAAACGACGTCGACAAGCCCGTCGCCGTTGAGGTCGGCGAAGTCGGCCGCCATGTAGATTTTGCTGAAATGCTTGAAGTCCGTGGAGCCGGCCTTGTCGACATAGCGGACGCGGACGAGGTCGCCAAACTGCAACGACTGGGGGTCTCCGATGGCCGGATAGCAGATGATCCCGTCCCACGGCGAATCGTCGCGATAGGCATAGTTCCACGCGCCCACGAAGTCGGGCTTGCCGTCGCCAGTGAGGTCGACCAAGCGGGCGGGGAAGGGCATGGCGATCGGTCGCGGCCGGCCGGCGTTGTAACGCAATAAATCACCTACGCCGACTGCCGGAGTGTAGTCTTGCGGGATCAACGCGGGGCGCTTGTTGGGCTGCTTGTCGAGAGTTTTGAAGCGGATCTCGAATTCTTTGTGGCCCGGATTTTTAATAACCCATTCCAAACGTCCGCGGTCGCCGTAGGCGAAATCTTCGGTTCGCGCGAAAGGCACGGGCTGGTTGGTCGTAAGGTTGATAACTTCGATGGAATTCGGGTCCAAAACGCCGCTGAGCTTAGACTCAGTGATGATTTTGGCGAAGTCGATGGTGGGATCGAAAGGCACGTTGCCCGAGGGCAGGTCGGAGGTGACTTTGAGGTTGAATGTATGGATGTCATTCGCGGCAGCCTGCGCCGTTGCAATACAGAGCGCCAGGATACAGAGCGTGAGGGCGATGGTTAGTTGGATTCGGTATAGCATTTTAGGAAGTCTTTTGTTGTGGTTTCAGTATCAATTTGTATTTATGGGAGGCGGCCCCAGTGTTTCACCGCGGTAGAAGTCCACGCCGAGCACGAACCTTTCGGTGTCTTCGATGGCACGTTGTCCGTCGATCATTTCCTCGATCAGTTTACCGGCTAGGTGCCCGGTTTCGTTGCCGTCGACGATAACGGCCGTCAGTCGGTGAAGGATAGCGCCTTTTC
>CAZISU010000857.1:0-3547 GCA_964541935.1 uncultured Planctomycetaceae bacterium
CGCGAACGTCTTTCTCGTGCTCGTCAAAATCGAAATCCTCTCCCTCCATCAGAAGGTCTATCGAGGGCAACTCGTAGTTGCTTGCGTTTGCGGCGGCCGTTTCGTCTAGATTTGCCAGCATTTCTTCGCGACTGGTCTTTTTCGGTTTTCTGATCCGCAATGCATTCAGTACTGAAGACTTGCCGTCTTTTTGCTTTTCGTCTACCCCATCGCCCTCTGAACTGCCGTCTTCTTCGCCCTCTTTCTTCTCCGTTTCCTCGGTATCCTCGCTAGTTCGGCCGGCTATTTTGATAGAGTATTCTCCAGCGTCGCCTTCCTCCTCCTCTGCGCATTCTTCTTCGTCGACAGGTTTCGTCTTAACGTCGGAAGACTTCTTATTCTTAGTGTCCTTTTTCCGCAACACGCCGGCATAAGCAGAACCCACGCGCATCGCGCCTCGGCCCATGCCACGTATCGGCACGCCCACGGTCAAGGCGAACATACGCAGCACCAGATAGTCGGTACAAAGCAGCAAACCACCCAGAATCAAGCTGACCGTGAGAATATATGCACCCACGCTGGCAAAGTGCATTTCCATCACCGCTCGCCCCGTAGCGCCCAAATATCCGCCCGACCCGATCACCGGGCCCGGAGAAAATTGCGGACAGGCCATCGCCACCAGCACCGTTATGCCAACCAATGAGATCAGCCAGCCCACCAATCGCAAAACCGGCTGACTGACTTCGCGGCGCGACAAAAGCAGTGAGTTCAGAACGGCCAATGACAGTAGAAGATAAAACGCCCCCAGCCCTAGTCCCTTGAAAAGATACGTGCTGGTTATTGCACCGATATGCCCGCAAACGTTAGCCGTTTCCGTGGCGGCCGGAAACACCAAACGCCCAGGCGAGTCGGTCGGGCTGTAACTCAACAATGCAGCCCCCAGGAAGACAGTTGCAGCCAACAGCCCCAGTGCAAAAAGGTCTAGTTTTAGATTGCGGTCTTCCAGCATGACGCAATACCAATGGGTGGAGTGTCTCCACCGCCTGTGTAGTCTCAGCGTGTGAGCGTTTAAAGGGCGCGTCCATGCCCGGCCAAATCATGTCCGTATCGTTATAAGAATCGACCATTTCGCGGTCGCTGGACCACAATTGATTTATCCGCCGCATATGTTTACCCGTCGGGTGCAGTCGGCAGGACCCAACTCCCCCGCCGAATCAGTCCAAATAGATGCCGATAGGCCCGATTGTAAAGGTTGCGTGGAATGTGGCGATTATTTACGGACGTACAGCCCGTGCGACGAAATGTACTGCTCGACCGCCGCTGTGGTTAGATAGCGGATCGTGCGCCCTTGGCCGACTCTTTTGCGGATGTCCGTGCTGCTGATCTCGATTGCCGGCATCTCGACCTGGTGGCGGCGGAATTCTTCAATCCGCTCATGCGACGCAACTCCCGTAAGGCTCCCAAAGTCCGGCTCGGGCTGCCCGGCACGTCGCACTGAAACGACCGTGGCAAGCTCGCAAACCACCGTCGATTCACGCCAGTTGCACAGATCGTGCAGCATATCGGCACCCATCAGGAAGAAGAGTTGCGTGCCCGCCATTTCCGTGCTGAAATGGCGGAGCGTATTTACGGTGTAATTGACACCCCCCCTATCGGCTTCATGACGATTGACCGCGAAACGCTCGTTGCCCGCTACGGCCAGTTCCAGCATTTCGATACGCGTTTCCGTCGGCGTGCACTCAGAGTCGCGTTTATGCGGCGGCACGGCCGTAGGCAGAAACCAAACCTCGTCGAGGCGGCACTACTCGCAGCATAATTCGGCCAAAATTAAATGGCCGTAGTGAACCGGATCAAATGTCCCACCAAAAAGTCCCAAACGCATCGCATCGGCTTTCCCAAAAGAAGGGCTATATGTCTAAGAGCGTGTTGAGGCTATCCTACCCAATTTCCGCCAACTTGACCACGCAGGGTGAAAATCGTACCTTCTTTAGCAACCCGTATTACACTTCTATATGGGGACTTGCCTGTCCGCGGCGTGGCAAGTAGGATCAAATGGGCACACGAATTAGTGGGCATACATTCTCAAAAATTAGCAATTTACGATAGGAGTCACAAACCATGTCAATTACAGTAACCGAAGCGGCTGCCAAACAGATCAGCGATGTCATCTCAGCCCAGGATATGGACGAAGGCACCGTGGTACGGATGGGAATCGCTGGAGGCGGGTGTTCGGGCTTGCGGTATTTCCTCGGCTTCGACAACGAATCTGCGGTCGATCTCGACGTAGACGCCTGCTACGAGCAAAACGGAATCAAGGTGGTAGCCTCGAAGAAACACGTCCTGCATCTCAACGGGACCACTGTTGATTACAAAGACGGGCCTATGGGAAGCGGATTTGCAATCGACAACCCGAACTATGTGAACGCAGGCTGCCCAGGTTGCGGCGGCCACTAACGTATTTCTAGTTCCGTTTGTAGTCCCGCCTTTAGGCGGAATATGGGACTTTTCGCCTCGTCCTGGTAAGACGTTTTCCGCCTAAAGGCGGGACTACAAACAGCAAATCACATAAGTCAAACAGTCTAACTCGTGAGCTGGCCGGTTTCACTGTTCACGCTCGCGACAAATACTGCCCGTTACGCGTATCGACCTTAATAACCTCGCCCTCGCTAAGATACTCCGGCACCTGCACAACCAGCCCGGTTTCCAGCGTGGCAGGCTTGCTTCTCGCACCATTATGTCAACGCAAGCTATTATGTTTATGCTGAAAGCAACCCTCGACAAATTCATCAAATATTCGCGAATCGAGAGCGGAAGCTGAAGTGTTTTCCGGGTGGAACTGCGTACCCAGTGCAAACCAATCATCTCTGGTGCTTTCGATCGCTTCAATCACACCATCGGGGCACCTCGCCGTCACGGCAAAGTTTGGGGCCAAACGGTCTATTGCCATGTGGTGCATGCTATTAACCCGGATACTGGCTTGGCCATAGACCTTTTCCATCAGTGAGCCCGCCTCAACAACCAAGGGATGGCAGTGGTCTGGAGCAAAAGCGTCGTAATGAGACATAGCCTTGGGGAGATCGTCGGGAATGTGTAAGAAAAGATTGCCTCCCTGTGACACATTAAGCAGCTGCATTCCAACCCCGATTCCAAACACCGGGATTTTGCGATCTGCAACAAACCCCATCAATTTCCGGTCGAACTTTTCTCTTCTTGCCTCGGTCAGGCGTGAGCTTGCATGAAGCATGAAACCATCCACTCGAGGATCCAGGTCTGCTCCACCGACTAACACTACGCCGTCGACCATGTCAAGCGTGGCATTGATGTCCGCATCATCGTTCAGAGGCGGGATTAGCAGCGGTCGCCCCCCAGCACGACAGATTGAGTCATGGTATCCTGCCCACAGAAAGCTGACTGCTGCGGAGTCTCGCCTGTTCCCCCTGTAGTCTGAATTCACACCAATAGTTGGCTTAACTGACTGCTCTGTTGAGAGCCGTGTTGTCGGCGGACTAATCGTAATGGGCTTCCTGGCAATGGACTTTCCCTTTTGCATTGACAATTCTGAACTATT
>CAZISU010000858.1:0-3539 GCA_964541935.1 uncultured Planctomycetaceae bacterium
GTAGACCTTGGTGATTCCAGCCTCGGCGACCGCGCGCATCACCTCGTCGTATTGCTTTTCGGTGAAGTACCCCTTCGCGGGATCGGTTCGGCCGAAACAGTAGTCGAGAAAATCGATGGTCGTGGAGATGATGGGCCGCCGGTTTTCTTCGCCGCGCGCCGCGGACGGACCCAAGACGCCTCCCACCAGCACCAACCCGACGAACACAAGCCCTACGTTAAGAAACGAAAATCCATGGATGCGCCGCACTGTCACTCTTCCTTTGTTATTTTGACAAAATCTTCTTAGTCACGCCAGACTTTCCATTCTGCCTGAACCGTTTGGCGTTGTCAAGCGATTTGTCGGGCGGGTCGTTCTCAAAGGGGTGCCAAGGACTCAACAGATACGCTATGACGCTAACAGCTTTCAAGTAGGCATGAAGAAAAATCCAGAATTTATGCCCGCGAGACAACCTCTTGCCAAAGCCGACGCTGCTTGGCCCATACGGGTTCGGCGGCGATGTGGCGGATGTGTCGCTCGACGATGGGGGCTCGGCCTTCGCTGACGCGGGGCAGATCAAGAATGGCTTCCTGAATGTCGGGGGCCAGGTGCAAGAGGTTCATGATCTGCGTCACGCGGGCACGCGTGACGTGGCCCAGTTCGGCAAGCTCGGTCTGGTCGCCGACGATGCCTGTTTCTAGAAGATGTTCAAAACGTATTGCCAAAGCCATCAGCCGTGTAACGCGCGGCAGGCGGCCCGACGGAAGATCCACGGGCTCATCTTGAGTCGATTCCTTCACGGCCCGCCGGGCGTTGTGATGACGGGCGAATGAAAGTCGGTGTTTTTTGGTAACGCCGTCAGGCATTGGCAACCTCTTGTTTCGTAATAGTCTCCAAAGCGCCCGGATGATAGGTGATGCTGATTTCCTCGGCCTCGCCGTCGTATTCGATAGACTGCACGAGCAGATGAATCAGACGCGATTTCTCGTCCGGACGAAGCTGATCCCACATGGGCTCGAATGACTCGAAGGCGCCGGTGAGTTCGTCTTCACAAAACTGACTACCTTGCAAACGGCTCTTGGCCATTTCCACTACTTCAGCTAGTAGCTTCGGGTCGCGCAACGTATCCCGAATGCGATCAACTACAAAACGTTCCAGCTCCCCCGCTGGCAAGGATGGGTACGGGCAGGTCGACCAGCCCTTCTTCTGAGCAGTCAGGCAGACGTAGTAGCGGTAACGGCGTTTTCGCTTGCTGGTATAATGATGGCTCATTGCACAGCCGCAGTGCTTGCAGCGGACCAGGCCATTTAAAAGGGCCCCATACTTGTTGCGGTGGTTATTTCCACCAGAGCCGCGGTTGCGGCGCAGCATGTCCTGCACCTGGCCAAAAAGGTCTTCGTCGACGATCGCTTCGTGTTCGCCGTCGTACTGCTGGTCTTTATAGGTGATTTTACCCAGATATAATGGATTGGAGAGCAGCTTCGAGAGCGTCGACTTATCAAAATCCTTGCCGCCGCGAGTCTCCCCCTTGGCCGTCTGGTATTGCTTATTACGCCAACCGTGGGTGTCAAGCCAACGTACAACCGCCAAGAGCGAACCAAGCTCGAGGTATTTTTCGTATATCATGCGCACCTGCTGGGCCTCGGCCTGGTTAACCATCAAGCGGGTGCCACGGTTGTCCTTCTCGCGATCATAGCCTAACACAAGCGTCCCGCCAGTCCATTTACCCCTGCGGCGGGCAGCGGCGATCTTATCGCGGGTGCGCTCCGAGATGATCTCGCGCTCGAATTGGGCGAAGGAGAGCAGTATATTTAGCGTCAAACGCCCCATGCTACTCGTGGTGTTGAACTGTTGCGTCACGCTAACTAAGGAAACATCGTGCCGCTCCAGTGTTTCCATAATACGCGCGAAGTCCATTAGCGAGCGGCTCAGTCGATCAATCTTATAGACCATGATGCAATCGATCAACCCGGCTTCGACGTCGGCCATAAGACGGGTAAATGCTGGCCGTTCTATTGTCCCGCCGCTGAAACCGCCGTCGTCGTAACGCTCTTCGAGACAAGTCCACCCGGCGTGTTTCTGACTGGCGATATAGTTCTCGGCCGATTCGCGCTGCGCGTCGAGTGAGTTGAAGTCCAGTTCCAGGTTCTCGTCCGTGCTTTTTCTGGTATAAATGGCGCAGCGGACTGTTTTGGCGGCTTGTTTGATCATGCGGCGTTCCTTTGCTGTTTGGCACCAAGCAGGGCTTTGTGGAAGAAGTGAAAACCGTTCCAATGGCTGCCTGTAATGGCATGAGCCACGGCCGAAAGACTCTTGTAAAACTCGCCTTCATACTCGAAACCGCCGATTTGCACGGTCACTGCATGCACGCGGCCCTTGAAAGTCCGCGTAATCACCGTGCCCGGCATGGGCAGTCGTTCGTCCGGCTTGATGTCGGTCGGAAACGTCTGCCGCGGCGCCGAAGCGTCGCAGGGTACTTGTCGTGGTGCGATAAACCGCAGATCAGCATCATCGGCGATCTCCAACGCCCGACGCCGCGCCCGCTGGCCCAAGCCGCCTTCGGCCCGGGCCTGCAACCGCCAAGCACAGCGGCGGAAAAGCCATTGGCGGTTCCCGGTGCGGGATTCGTCGCCGAACAGTTCCCGGTATTTCACCCGCAACTCCCTGGCCGACATTTTCTCCAGGGCGGCCAGTTCCCTGCTCAGGTTTCGTTCGCTCATTGTGTAACCCTCTCGTAGGTCTCTTGTTTGTTAACCAACGAGTCACACTGAGCCGTATTTCTTGGCCCGCAGCAAGGCCCTGAAGCGGAATTCCGCGAAGGTTTCCGCTTTTTTCGCCCGATCCGGCAAAGTGCCCCGGAAAGCAACGCGACTATTTCATCATGCCGTTGGTTTTCGGTCATGTTGGCCGGGTTTGTACGATCGAAACGTCGCAATTGAAGACTCCCACGAAGATGTGAAAAAAGAACACTCTATATTTGTTCTTTTGCAGCAGAGGGCATTATTTCGCAAGAAAACGAAAAAGTGGGCTCAATGCGAATGGAGAGAGCTCTACTTAATACATACCCGGCGCCGATGAGAATTGTCGGAAATTGATGAAATAATTGTGGTGCAGGGGCGAGCGGGGAGTGAGCGGTGGGAGACGCCGGAGGAGTTGTCTGCCCATTTCAGGAGGCAGCTTCAGCGCCAGGCAAACTGCGGGCAGCAGGGATTAGAGTTCAGCATGGGTGTTTCAAGGTGCGTCAGAAAATGGTCGTTTTTTGGCGTGTCTCACTGCCCACGGGTTTATGGGATTCACCAATGAAAAGCCCCACCGGGCGGACCGACGGGACTCGTGTCATCCTGGATCGTGGTCTATCGCTTCCGCCGTCGGGCGCCCAGACCCAACAGCGTCAGGCCGCAGATCGCCAGCAGCGTTAGCGTTCCCGGCTCGGGCACGGCACCATTTGCGACGTTTCCCCAGTTGGCGGCCATCATGGTCGCATCGATATCGTTCACCGCATAGTCGCCGTTGAAGTCGCCCATGGCCCAAGTAGCGCCGGACTGGGTTTGCCAGTTGGT
>CAZISU010000859.1:0-3538 GCA_964541935.1 uncultured Planctomycetaceae bacterium
ACTATCTCCTCAGCGGCTATGTCCGCAATACGACATGCCGTCGCTCACAAGCCTGACCAGCAATTTCACCCGCGATCAGTACCTCCAAACCGTGCAATGTTGCATCGACTACATCCTCGCCGGTGATATTTTTCAGGTCAACCTGTCCCAGCGGCTCTTGCACCCGGCCACCTCCGACTCGGTCAGCTTGTACGAGCGTCTGCGGCGTTGCAATCCAGCGCCGTTTGCGGGCTACTTCGACCTGGGCGAGTTCCAGATCGTCTCGGCCTCGCCCGAGCGGTTCGTTTGCGTGCGCGATCGACGCGTCGAATCGCGACCGATCAAAGGCACCCGGCCGCGACAGGACGACCCGGCCGCCGACCGGGCGGTGCAAGAGGGCCTGCTCGCAAGCGAAAAAGATCGTGCCGAAAACGTCATGATTGTGGATCTCTTGCGCAACGATCTATCGAGGGTCTGCCGCGCGGACAGCGTCGCCGTGGCCGAGCTATGCGGCCTGGAGACTTACCAGTGTGTGCATCATTTGGTATCCTCGATCGAAGGACACCTGAACGACGATTGCGGGCCCATGGATCTCATCCGCGCCGCGTTCCCCGGCGGGTCGGTAACCGGCGCACCCAAGGTGCGGGCCATGGAAATCATCACCGAGTTAGAGCAAACGGCCCGCGGCGCATATTGCGGCTCGCTGGGCTACGTGGGTTTCGACGGATCCGTGGATCTGAACATCCTCATCCGCACCATCACCGCCGGACGCGGCTGGTGGCAGGCACAGGTCGGCGGGGCCGTGGTTGCCCAGTCGTCTCCGCGAGAAGAGTACGAAGAAACCTGGCATAAGGCTGAGGGGTTGATAAGAGCAATGGAGAATGTTGAATGAAGAATGTCGAAATCAGAATGAAGAATGAATTAGGAAAGAAAAGAATGACGAATGACGAATGTGCGGCATCAACCTTCGTCATTTATACATTCTTAATTCATTCCTCATTCGAGCTTCTTCATTCTTCATTTCTGTCCTCTGCCCGCTGAAACCTGAAACCTCCCGCACCCCATGATCCTCCTAATCGACAACTTCGACAGTTTCGTTTTCAACCTGGCGCGGTACTTCCAGCGTTTGGGACAGGAAACCCGTGTGGTGCGGAACAATGCGATCGATGTCGATGGGGTTTGCCGAATGGCTCCCGACGCCTTGGTGATATCGCCCGGACCTTGCAGACCGGATGGGGCGGGCTGTTCGTTGGAACTGGTTCAGAGGTTGCACGAAAGGATTCCGATCCTTGGCGTTTGCCTAGGACATCAAGCCATTGCACAGGCGTTGGGCGGACACGTTGTACGCGCGCCGCAGCCGTTGCACGGCCGCAGTTCCGCGGTCCACCACGACGAACGGGGTGTTTTCGCCGCACTGGCCAGCCCGATTACCGCCTGCCGCTACCATTCGTTGGTCGTCGAAGAATCGACACTTCCGCCCGAGCTAGAGATTTCGGCCCGCACCGACAATGGCACGATTATGGCCCTGCGACACCGGCGTCTCCCGGTCGTAGGCTTCCAGTTCCACCCCGAATCGATCTTAACCGACTGCGGTTATCCGCTGCTGGCCGGTTTTCTGCGTCTGGCCGGATTGACGGTCACCGAGCCAATACCCACCAGAGACTCGGAATTCCAACCCAGCCGCAACGCTCCCATATCTGAATAGTCCATAGGCCGGGTTGTAATCCGGCGGTGAAGCTGGCATACCAACACAAATGACGGGTTGCAACCCGGCCTACGAGTCTCATACCTCAAAACTACACCTTGCTCATCGCAGCAAAGTGATGTAATATTCCAAGAGTACTATGTATGTGAAACCGCAGTGCATCGGGGATATATACCCCGCCTTCGGTTACCCCAAAAATGACTGCTGTAGTTCCGCTTTTTAAGGAGAACGACTATGTGTGACGGTACAAGTGACCGATGCTGCTGCGGTGGAGTCCCCACCGAGCCCGAAAAGCCCGCCGATTGCCCGCCCAAGGACTGCAAGCCCTGTGACGAAGTCAAGAAAGACGAAGCTTGCGACAAGAAAGATAACGACAAGCCCAGTGGTGGCTGCTGCTGTGGCTAAATAAGCCCCAGAGTATTACCAAGCAAACAAAGCCGCGAGTGTACGAAGAGCCGCTCGCGGCTTTTTGCGTTCTTGTTTCTTCAGCATCGCAGCACCGTCGCCGCTCCATCAATAAATTCAAGACAGCAGCAGCACGGTCGCGGCGTCGGCGGCAACGGTGACAGACGCGGCGCCATTGGCCACCGCGACTTCGGTGCCGTCCGCAATATCCTGTGCCCGTGTAAAGCCGTGCGGGAGCGTTATGGCTTCGGTTACTTCTTCCTGCAGGTTGTCATTGAACACAGTGAGGATCGCCCGCTCGCCGTCCGTGATCAGCCGCGGGCGCAGACTCTCACCGCGAACGACCGGCGTGGCGTGTCGCTGCAAGATCGACGCAAGCAGGCGGTGGGCGTCTGGCACATTTTTGCTGAGCGCCAGGCCCATGTAGGTACCGAAGTAGTAGACCTGTCCCCGGCCGTACTCGTGATGCGTAGCCAGCACCATGTCCTCGTAGCGGCCAATGGCGCGGGCGCCGTTCAGTTCCAGGGGAACCAGGTAGCTGTGTACTGGAACTTCAGCGGCGATGGGCCAGGAGAAGGTAATCGGCGGGCCGCAGTGGATCGGGTCCAGTGGTACCAGGTTTGTGCCAGTTTCGTCGCGGATGGCGCCGTCCGCGGCCGGTATAACGACGTCATTGCCGGGGTCCGAATAGACCTTTTCACCTTCCACCACCCCGGCCGCGGCCGCTAGCTTGCCGGCCGGTCTCGTGGGGCGCAGCCAGCCGCGTTCATCGAACATGCCGGTCATCCCGTCCGTGATCAGGACGCCCCCCGCTTCGACGAACGCGGCAATGGCGTCGGCGACATGTTCAGGCATCGTCATCGCCATGGGGACGATCAGCACGGGCTCACGGACGTCGGCTAGGTGTTCATAGGTGACAAATCTTGCCGTCAGATCTGCGGCCCAGACGGCGTGGTAATATCCGTTGTGTGATTCGCCGTAAAGGAAGTCGTCGAGCTCCATGCCGTATAGCAGCGATGAATTGTCCGGGTCGTACAAGACCGCAACCTGCGTTGCCGTCTTGGCGTTTGTGAGAATATCCTCGTGCTCTTTGAGCAACGCGCCGGTTCGGCCAATCTCACGGCTGCGTGGAGTATGTTCGCCGTTGAGTCGCATCATCCCAAAGCAGGTCCCCTCCTGCCCGGTCCGTTCCTGTAAGTAGCACCAGTACATGGTGCCGGACGATCCGAGGGCAGCACTGAGCCAGTTCCATTTGTAATAGTCCTTGGGCCGCGGCGTGCGGCTGGCGCGAAACCCGCGAATATTGCTGGGGCCGCCAGGCATTTCGGTTATCCAGAACGGCTTGCCGCGTGCGGCCGACCGCGTCAGTTCAAGGACCTGCGCACACGTGGCCGTGTCCCATCCGAACCCCTGCGGCAGAATTTGTACCGGCAAACAAGGACAGAGTGT
>CAZISU010000860.1:0-3538 GCA_964541935.1 uncultured Planctomycetaceae bacterium
CTCGATCAGATAGCTATCCAACTCGCCCTTATTCCACTCGGAAAAGACGTCGTAAAGCTCGTCGTTGTTGAGACCCAAGGCATGTTTGAGCATCCAATACGCTTCGCAGATAAGCTGCATGTCGCCGTACTCGATGCCGTTGTGGACCATCTTCACATAGTGGCCGGCGCCGCGCGGCCCGATCCACTCGCAGCAGGGGATATCGCCGTTGGGGCCGACCTTGGCCGAGATGGCCTGGAAGATGGGCTTGACCAGCGGCCACGCCTTTTCGCTTCCGCCGGGCATAATGCTGGGGCCCTTCAACGCGCCCTCTTCGCCGCCCGAAACGCCGGTGCCGATAAACAGCAGGCCCTTCGACTCGACGTATTCCGTACGTCGTTCGGTGTCGCTGAAGTGCGTGTTGCCGCCGTCGATAATCACGTCACCGGGCGAAAGCAGCGGGATGAGCATGTCGATGAAAGCGTCGACGGCCGGCCCGGCCTTAACCATCAACATCACCTTACGCGGAGCGGCCAGGTTCTCGACCAACTCTTCAATCGACTGGCAACCGACAATGTTCTTGCCCTTGGCACCGCCGTTAACAAAATTGTCGACCTTGCTGGTCGTGCGATTGAAGACCGCCACGCTGTAGCCGCGGCTTTCCATATTAAGAACCAGATTCTCGCCCATCACGGCGAGACCGATCAGACCAATGTCACATTTTTCAGCCATTAGAGTTTTTCCTTTTTCTTTGTTTGTTTTATTTCTGCGATGGGTGTGCAGTTTTTCTTTGTTTGTTTTGGGATGGAAGCATTGAAACGCTTCTTTTATGCGCCGTGACGAGCATTCGGTTAGCCCAGTCGCTTGCGACGGATTGGGTAACGATTGAGGTTGCCAATCCGTCGCAAGCGACTGGGCTAACAATTCAAAAACAAATCCACATGTCGGTGCGTACAAGTACGCACCCTACTGATATTATGCGTCGACCGGCCAGGGCGGATTCTTGGGCAAGTAGCCTTCGAACTCGTCCAGCAGCGACTGTTGGTACTCGCCGGAGAACGTGCCGGCAAAGAAACGTTCGATGCCTTCGTCGTGGAAGCGTTTCCAACTGGCCTCTTCGGCGCCGGGGTTGATCGGGTAGAAGAGGACGTCGTTGGCCACGGCGGCTTTGTAGTCGCCCGGCGCGTCGCCGATCATGAGCGTATGATCCTTGGGGTAATCGGCAGCCACGGCCAGCGATTCTTTCTTGGTGCCGGCTTCCTGGCCACAAATCTCGGCAACGTATTTGTCGAGGTCGTGCTCTTCCCACTCGCGCACCAGGGCCTCTTGTGGCGTGGCCGAAACCACAATCACGTCCGACGTCTTGATGAGTTTCTCCATGCTCTCGCGCAAGAAGGGGAACGGCGGCACGCCGCGCACTATTTTGCTTACGTCGGCATTCACGGCCAACGACCATTTTAGAGCCAGCTTCAAATCGGCGTTGTCCGTCTCGGCAACAGCCTTCTCCAAGGCCGGGTTGCCCAGCTTGGTCTCTTTGTTCATCCAGTTGACGACCGACTGCGGAATACGCACGTCGACGCCGCGGGCCTTTACCTCGGGCCGCTTTCGCAGCCACTCGAAAGACTCGATCAGGGCGGGAAAACGGTTGATGCCACGGCTCTTGCTGTAAAGGTTAACAAACTCGGCGGCCTCGCGAGCGTATTTGCTCACGCCCTGCAACTCCCAGTAATTGACGATGTTGGGAATGAAACACTCCTTGTGCTTCAGTTCCATCGTGTCAAACGCGCACCCGTCGGAATCTATGCCGACGAGGAATTCGTGCTTCTTTTCGAAACTTGTCATATCGCTCGTTAAGATTTGGTTAAAGACGAATAGCGCGGGGTGTGCAGGGGGCTATTTTTTTGTCAGGTGTCAGGTGTCAGGTGTCAGGTTTGAGGTTTGAGGTATCAGGCTTGAGCATTGGGCTTTGGACTTTAGACATTCTTAATTCTAAATTCATTCTTCATTCTGATTTCGACATTAGACATTCCTGTCCTCTGTCCTCTACTTCTTCCGATCAGCCTGTGGTGTATACTCGGGCAATTTTTTCTCGGCGAAAATCGGCTCGAAACGGGCCAATCGCTGGCGGCCGTCGATCATGGGCAGACTGGGCATCTCCTCGCCGACCAGCGGGCGCGCATAACGCACGAACTCGTCGCTGACGTCACAGCCGTTGGGCGTTATCCACTCGGCCGGGAAGGTCCGCTCGCTGTTGGCCACGTCCGGCAAGGGCACTTTGTCGTAACGGACGTTATAGATCAGGCCCGGGTCGCGGAGGATCGTCGACATGAAACCGCTCTGAGCGGTGGCGGCCAGTTCAGCGGCCTTTTGGCCGGATCTGTAGGCTTCGTCGAGGTCGACGCACGAGGCATACCCGATCGAATGACGCTGGTCGGTGCCCGAAACATTGCCCCGCGCCGCGCCCTTCGTGGCCAGCCCGACTTGGTTGAGGTAATTGACGACCGTTTGCCCGACGGTTATTTGACTGGAGCCGAAAGAAGTATGCCCAAACGAGTCCTTCACTTCGCCCAGGCTGCCGACGTCGAAGCCTTCGCTGATAACCACCACGCAACGTCCGCTTTGACGAAGCTGATCGTTCACATTATCGGCCAATTGTTCGAGCGAGCAGGGGCTTTCGGCAAGATAGATCTGCAAAGGCATCTCGCGGTTGGGATCTGCCAAGCGGGCCGCCGCGGGAATGAAGCCGATCTTGCGGCCCATGGCCTGTAGAACCAAAACCGGGTCGGCCGGGCACGAGCCCATGTTCTCTTCGTTGGCGTTCTGGACCGCGTGCATCCAATACTTGGCCGTGGAACCGTATCCCGGCGTATGGTCGATAAGCTTGAACTCGCTGTCGCCAACGTCGTTGTCAATCGTCTTGGGCACGCCGATGCCGACCAGATCCAAACCGCGTTCTTGCGCCAACAAGGCGATCTTATTGGCGGTATCCATCGAATCGTTGCCGCCGTTGTAGAGAAAGTAACCCACGTCGTGGGCACGGAGCACGTCGATTACCCGCTCGAAATCCTCGTCCTGGCCGCTTTTGAGCTTGTAGCGGCACGTACCGATCGAGCCGGCCGAGGGCGTGTATCGCAGCAGAGCCACCTCATCGTGGGATTGGGCCGAAAGGTCGAGCAACTCTTCCTTCAAAACACCTTCGATGCCGTGGCGAGCGCCGTATACCGTGCCGATTTGATCAAAATCGCGTGCCGCTTCGATAACGCCGCGGAGGCTACTATTGATCACGGGCGTGGGTCCGCCGCTTTGGGCAACGACCAAGTTCCGTGGTCTACTCATGGGTACTCCCAATATGACTACAAGATATGTCCGCAAAAGACTGCCATTCTAGCAGTCGCAATAGAAGTGGGCAATCGGTCAGGTGGCCGCACCACACGGTGGCGGTATTGGGGCACAAGCCAGGACGGGGGTATTTGCCGTGCAGTGTGTTACAGATGACTGAATCCGGCAAGAATACTTGGTAACTAGACTATTTTCGAGCGAAAACAACCCACTAATTCTG
>CAZISU010000861.1:0-3535 GCA_964541935.1 uncultured Planctomycetaceae bacterium
AATGGTCAACCTCCGCGGGGCCCTCTATTCCCACGATCCTTGTCCGGCGGGTAACCTTTGGCTTTCCGATTCCGATACGATCATCGTGCCCAAGAATCCCATCTTGGTGGCCGACGACTTCATCGACCTGGTATTCACGCGGGGAATTTACGGGGTGTTCCCGATGACGTCGGTTTATAACCTTAATGGAGTGGAAACGCTTTAGAGGTGTGGTTGATGGGGAGTTGTGAGCAGTGAGCAGTGAGTAGTGAGCTATGAGCTCAAAGCTCAAAGCCCACAGCTCACGCCCTTTCGCTCCCTCCCGTCCCTTCTTGCATGTTGGCTTGACAGGAGGTAAAATGGTGTTGGAATTATGGGATTCCGAAATGACATTTCGGACCCGCCTGAAAGCCTCCACACCATTTCGAAAGCCCCCCCTCATGCGAAAATTACTGCCTGTAGTCGTCCTGTTTGCATTTGCTTGCGCCTTTTTCACCAGCGTTGCCGCAGCCGCCGAGCCGGCGACCTCTTGGAAGTTCTCGACAGCGCAGTTGCGTCCCTTCTGGCAGTCGACGACTATGCAGGGCGAGAGCGTTTTGTTTTTAAACAATGGAGATGGCTCGCTGCCAAAGGCCTCGTTGCTTTTCGAGCCCACGCGGATCGTGTCGGTCTGCAGTTCGTCGGGCAAGACGACGTATGAGCCGGGTCGCGATTATATTTGCAAGCCCGGCACGAAAGATATCCTGCTGCCGAAGGGATCGAGGATCGTTTGCAGTACGCCCGCCGATATCCGTCGCCCGGCCGGATCGCAGCGACACCGTTTGACGCATCGCGATGGCAACGGAGAAATTCTCTTCGGCGCGACGCACGAATACCACGATTTGCAGACGCTGGTCACGTATGAGCACAAGCCGGATGCGTGGAAGGGCCCTCGGCCGTCGTTTGCCGGCGAGCAGTTGCCGCACACGCTGAAGAAGCTGGCAGAAAAACGCCCGGTGAAGATCGCCTTGTTGGGCGATAGTATTTCCACAGGTTGTAACGCATCGGGTTGGGCCAATGTGGCGCCGCAGCAGCCGGCCTATCAGGACTTGCTGGTGATGAACCTCGAGGCGGTTTACGGCTCGCAGGTCGAGTTGAAGAATTATTCGGTCGGTGGCATGTCGACGCCGTGGGGCGTGCAGAATATCGGTAAGGTGATCGAAGGAAAACCGGACCTAGTGATTTTGGCTTTCGGCATGAACGATGCGGCCGGGCGTCCGGCCAAACAGTATCAAGCCCAAACGCGGGCGATGGTCGATGCCGTGCAAAAGGCTTTGCCCGAGACCGAGGTGATACTGCTGGCCACGATGTTGGGCAATAAGGACTGGACGGTTTTGAAACACGAATCATTTCCCCAGTTCCGCGACGCGCTGGCCGAACTTTGTGGGCCCGGCGTTGCGTTGGCCGACATGACCTCGATGTGGACCGAACTGCTCAAGCACAAGAAAGACTGGGACATGACGGGCAACGGGGTCAATCATCCCAACGACTTTGGGCACCGCGTGTACGCCCAGGTGCTTTCGTCGCTCTTGATTAGCGATTCGCAGAAGCCAGCCCAGTAGGACTTATTCCAAATGTTAGCGGCGGGGCTTGTCCCCGCATGGATTCAACGCGACTGCCAGGGTGCCATGGTCCACGCTTGCGTGGCCATGGGCGGGGCTATTGAGGAAGCATGCGGCCGAGGGTCTTGATTCGCTCGACCGTTGTGTTCCAATCTTCCAACTCCTCGTCTAGGTCGACGTTCGAGCATTCCAGGTGTCCTTGCCGTATGACGCCGCATGATTCCTGGCCGGGGTTTGCTTGAATCGCGCTGCCAGAGGCCTCGGTTTCGGCGAATAATTTTCCGCCCAGCCTTTGCAGTCCTGCGGGGTTCATGAAGAAAGCCATTTGAATCTGTCCGATCTGACTTGTACAGGTAGAGCCGGGCTGTTTGACCGAGACGGTCCCATTGTCTTTGACCAGGATGGCGGTAGCGTCTTGAGGGATCGTAATTCCGGGTTCAATCATCCAACCCTTTTCGGCGGGCCCCACGGTAAAATCGCCATTTGCATTGACCGAGAGGTTTCCAGCCCGGGTGTACTGGGTTTCGCCGGTCTGTTGGTTTAAGACTTGCAGAAAACCTTTGCCCTCGATGGCGATGTCCAACATGCGGCCGGTTTTTTTGAGTCGTCCTTGGCGGAAGTCGGTTTGGATCTCCAACACCGGCCCGCCGCCGTTTGCTGAGATTCCGGCCGCGGCCAGTTGGCCCTGCTTGCTCCAGTCATTGCCTTGTATTGCAACGTGGGTGTCGTTGCCCACCAGCAGCGTGCGATTTCGCTTGTAGCCAACCGTGTCGGCGTTGGTCAGGTTGTTGGCGATTACGGCCAGGCGGGTCCAGAGTGTTTTTTGTGCGTCGCGGATGATGCGTTGAGCCGTTTGCCTGCCTGCCGGTTGGGGTGTTCGTGGTGTGACGCTTGATGGAACGACTGGTTTGATGATCGGCACGGCAGCCGGTTTAGAAAAGATTGTGCCGCTGTCTGGACGCTCGTCCGATTGTTTCTGCGTAATGCCGAAAATTGTACGCCATTGCTTAAGCGATTTACCGCCGACCGAGATTTTGTCTGGTGACGTCTCTTGTGCGACCGGTTTTTCTTTAGCAACGGTCGCGACAGATTCTGCACCCAGGCCCATGGACGGTACGATTGTGAAGTGTGCCCCGATAGCAGCTAGCAGTAAAATAACCAAGAATATTTTGCGGTGTTTCATGCAGTATTCTCCCCAGTTGGCGAATTGGAGGGCATTATTGTGTCTGGATAAGCTTAACATGGGGTCGGATAGGGGGCAATCTCGTTTTGGAGATATCTCTGCTGCGTCACGGCCGCACTACGAGACATCAAGTCCGGAATAATATGCAAATTCGTTACACTTCGTATGGGCAATGCCGCTCAAGAGTGACCTATATTTCAATTGTGATTACCAAATAAATTCCTGCGGATAAGGAAGAAAAATGTCTATTGCCGAAAAAACAGTTGGACCTTCACAAGAGGGCAAGTCGGCCCAGGACGCCGGCAATAAAGCCACCAGCGAGGCCATAGAGAAGGCGAGCGTTGACGATCTGTATAAGCAGTTCGAAACGAGCAACAAGGGCCTTTCGGGCTCCGAGGCGAAAACCCGGTTAGAAAAATACGGCCGCAACGCCTTAGAGGAAAAAAAGGAAAGCGCCTTCCGCAAGCTGATGCGTTATTTCTGGGGTCCAATTCCCTGGATGATCGAGGTGGCCGCCATCCTCTCGTTAGTAGTGGCGCACTGGCTAGATTTTGCGATCATCATGGTGCTTTTGTTATTCAATGCAGCGATCGGTTTTTGGGAAGAGTTCAAAGCCTCGAACGCCTTGGACGCTTTGAAGAACCAACTTGCATTGAAAGCCAGGGCCTTGCGCGACGGGGCTTGGGTCGAGGTCGAGGCGTCTGAACTGGTGCCGGGCGATATTATCCGCATTCGTCTGGGAGATATTATTCCGGCCGACGTTAAGCTCATC
>CAZISU010000862.1:0-3534 GCA_964541935.1 uncultured Planctomycetaceae bacterium
TGTCCGGCTCGCGTGCGATACGATACACATGGAAATCTATTTTATTATTGTTGGTGTCCAGGACATTTTCCGTCATGCCGGATCCATCATCCGGGTTTTGTCGTTGCATGAAGCCGGACCACGACAAAAACGCGTCATGCCGGCCAGTATTTGCGGCCGCGGCAAGAGAGAAAGGAGACTTGGAGGCACCTGTCCCATCGTAAATCTGGGTGATAACTTGTGCGCGGAATTCTACCGTAAAGCCGATGTCCGCGCTGGCGTTGGTCTCCCAGTTCGACCCGCTCTTTTGATTCCAATAAGCATAATTAGTGCCGCTAGTCGTCCATGTGACGACATCTCCATCCGAGCTGACCACGGCACCGCCACTAGTGTTTTTCTGCCAATCCGTGGCTGGGCTAATGGTATCGCCCTCGAACGTCGTAATGTTAAAGTCGGCTGAATCCAGTGTGGCCACGGGCACTCCCCAAGCAGGCACCGCTGCAGCCGCCATAATCGCTGCCATCACGCATGTCATCTTTACAGTTTTCATCATCTCTCCCTTTTGTTCGGAAAGTTTGTTAACGCCTAAGCAACTCGCCTAAGCACACAAAAGTTGCCTCTTCTCTGTTCACTTCCGCTTTGCCGCGAGCAGGGCAGGTCCCATGCACAGCAGGCCGATCAATACCGATGGTTCGGGCACTGAAGCCGATGCGGGCACGCCCGTTTGCCAGTTGGCTGCAAGCATCGTTGCGTCTCTATCGTCGACATGCCCGTCACCGTTAAAATCGCCGTGTTCCCAGAAGGCGTCGCCCGTCCTCTGCCAGTTTTCTGCTAGAATTTCAGCATCGGCGGCGTCAACTTTACCGTCGTGATTGGCGTCGCCGGGCATTGTGACGGGCGCATATGCTCCGGTCGTGTCCATGCGCACGTAGTCAATCGAAACGCTGCCGTTCATACCCAGCCCGGTTGTATCGCCGATATAGAAGAGCATTTCGGGTGAGACCTGCTCCAAGCCGATCACGTCCTTGGCAACAAGGATCCCATCTCGCCAAAAGGTAGCTTTGCCTCCAAAAGCGTCCCCCTCCCGAGCGATACGAAACACATGAAAATCGTCCGTATTGTCCCCACTGTCCATGAGGTTGTCCGACGTTGCGCTGCCATCGTCCGGGTTCTGACGTTGCATAAAACCGTTTGATGACACGAACATATCATGGCGGCCCGTACTGCCCGAGGGAACCAAGCCCAGAGGTGATACCCCGGCAGTTGTCCCGCTCCACTGCTGAGCATTGATCTTAGCACGGATCTCTACCGTGAACCCCTTGGTTCCGCTGACGGAACTTTGCCAGGCTGATCCGATTCCTTGTTCCCAATAAACATGATTAGCGCCGACCGGAGTGGTCCATGTCAAAATACCGCCGTTCGTCTCGATAGCCGAACCACTGCTGTTTCGAGTCCAGCCCGCGGGATCAGCGGTGTCGCCCTCGAACGTTTTAATGTTGAAGTCGACCGAGTCCTTGATGCCCATGGGCTTTGGAGGCTGCGGCGGCTGTAGAATGAACTGCTGGGAATCGTCGGTCATGTATTGATCGAGCTTGGGCGAATAGGTCTTTACCTGCACGGTTTCCCCATCGGGATTGAATTCCAGCAGTCGCACCCAGCCTTGCGGCGGATCGTGATAGGCGGCCACCATCTCATGCACGACCTGACCGTGGTCGCCGACGACCGTCTGCCGGGCCCCGGCCCAGGGCACATGGCCGCTGAAGACCATGCTTGCGTTTTGGTGTTTCGAAATCAGTTTATCCCAAATTTGCTGCCCATCATTGACGTTCTCGGTTCCATCGTGCGGGGTGCTAAAAGCGTAAGAGGCACAGTGCGGATTATAATTCTGAGCAGTGCCCTTGGCCGCCCAATCGTATCGCGTGCCATCGCTGTAGGTATAAGCATGGGTAACTATCAAGGCCGTCCTGTCCGCATGCTGTGTGAGCACGCCGTCGGCCCAGGCGAGAGTTTCGTTCCGCGGCCCCCACTCCAACGCCATCGTTATGTAATCCTTGCCGCCGGCACTGAACAGATGATAGTTGTTCTGCGTCTTGCCCGGTTCGAACACACCGCCGTAGGTCGACATGGCCTGATACCACGAAACCGGGAAGTAGTTGTTCAGTAGAGTATCACGGCCGGGCGAGTTCTGATGGGCGGGAATCCATTGGTCGTAGTCGTGGTTGCCCGTTGCCAGAGAGTAGGGAACACTCGCAGTGTCCAGAATGGCCATGGCATTGGAAGCGACCTGCCACGTCGCCGCCGTGTTGCCGCCGGTGATATCGCCTTCTTGTAAAACGAACTTGATGTTCCGACTCTGTTTATTGTCGGCGATCCACTGCGTGATCTGGCCGAAGGTCTGCAACCCCGGATCGGTCGTAGGGTCCGTGTAGCGTTGCGTGTCGGGCAGCACAACCATCGTCCACGAGCCGGGCACAAAAGACGGCGTGTCTTCCGCAACGGCGGTTTGCGTCAATCCCAAAAGGCAAATAAACAACAAACAGGAAATCCGACTGACGTTCAACATAGATGTATAATCCTCGTTTTTCCGCAACCGCTCGCTTGGATGCGGCTCGCTAATTGTTCAATGATTCGAAGGCGGCCCCATGGAAGCCCCTTCGTACAGTTTTACGTCCACGGTGATCGTCTCGCGGTTGTCCAGCGGAATCTGGCCGGTATGCATTTGCCCAAGCAGAGCCGCGGCACGGCGGCCGACGTCCATTTCATCGATAGTGATGGCCGCCAACTTCTCCCGCAATGCGCCGTCCCGCCAGGTGGGGCCGAAACCGATGATCGAGATGTCTTCCGGCACACGCAGCCCACGCTGCATTGCAGCCATGTAAAGACGTTCCGACACGTAGTCGTCACCGCAAAAGATCCCCGTAGCCCGATCGGGCGAGTCCAACACGTTGCTCATCAACTCATCCCAACCAGAAGTGTCCGAGTAAGGTGTGATATCTTGATTTAAAAGGATACGCGAATCGGGGACCTCTATGCCACGCTCACTCAATTCGGCCCGCATTCCTTTGACATAGCTATCAGCCAGCATGCTCATAGTATCGACAAACGCAATCTTGGTGTGGCCGAGATCGGCTAGGGCCGCCGCTGCCAACCGTCCTACTTCTTCCCAAGGCCATGTGATCAACGGCGCGTCAAGTTCCGTCGTGCGGCGGTGGCAGAACAGAATCGGGATATTATGATCCCGTAGAACTTCGACTTGGTAAGCGGGCATGGGCTCGGGAGCGGGGACAATTGCCACTCCGGCCACATTACTGTGAAGCAGTCGCAGGATCACATCGCCCTGGTTCCGCACATCGCTTTCGGTTTCCAGCAACAGTGACTGCTGGTGGGCGGCGGTCGCACCTTGGCCGAAGCCTTTGATTAGCGAGGGATAGATTCCGGAACGGACCTCGGGCAGCACCAGCGCAAAAGCCTTGAGCCTATTGGTCTCTTCCGCCTCTTGTGGCTTGTGGATGCTCACAAAAGTACCCTTTCCCTGAATGCGCTGAACAATTCCCG
>CAZISU010000863.1:0-3532 GCA_964541935.1 uncultured Planctomycetaceae bacterium
TTCAAAGTCGGTTTGAGCGGAGCGCCGATCCGAAGCATGTATGGCGTGTCGGTGCCCACCGTGAACCAACCGACCTCTCTGACTTCGTCGGTCTCAATGTCTCCGATCAATCCCGGCGGATGGCAACTGTAGCCTCCCTGCAACTGCACCCCCTGCACGCGATACTCGCCCGCCGGGATCGCCACGCCCGGGGACGGGTGCCTGAGGTGCACCGGGGGGTCGGACCGTTTCTCCAGGCTCAAGGATTCGATAGCCTCTCCTTCAAGAACCAACCGGCCCATGGCAGGATCGATGGTCGACGCTCCGTGTTCTTTCTCGGCTCCCGCCAGGGGGTTCGCCACGTGAACGAGAATCACAAGAAGCATCAAACGTATCCACGATAGCCAACGCCGGTTCTTCGTTCTCATGACGCTTTTCTCCCTTCCTGTTCGCTTGAGGTCGGTTTTTCACCATTCAATTAGAATACTGCAAACGCATGCCTTACGGAAGCCTCAGAGGCAAATTCTCGTTACGAGAAACTGCCGCAGAGGGGTGTAACCGACATCCGAATCAGCCTGAAACGCCGGGGCGGGAAAACGCATCGAAATTGAGCTGCTGATATTATCGCGATTCAGTACGTGAGTGAAAGGCTCAGTCGTTGGTGTCCTGCCACGTGCACCAACAAACCTTTTTGTGTCGGTTCTGAACCCCGCCCCCAGCTGTTTCCGGCCACAGCTCCAGGCTGATGAGTCCCAAATTGCCGTCCCCGAATCGAATCAAAGTACCGAGAACTCGTGAAAATTAGGGCGCGAATGAGACGCGGCAGATTTTGCCATCTTGTGAGCAAGTGACTGCCTATTGGTTCGAGAACCTGGGCAACCCTAATGCGCGATCCTACCCTACCGATGCTTAGTCGCTGGGCGATAGTGCGGTTGATGCAGGTCGGCGGTGGTTGCTCGATCTAACGGCGCTTGCCGCTTGTCTTCGACCGCGATTGGTGCAACGCTGGGGCTTGACGGAATCGCCGGTAGCGAGACGATGAAGGCTGTTCCGACCGTTGTGGTCGCATCCACCCAGGCCGAGCCGCCGTAGTGTTCGGCGATCTTGCGGACGATGGCCAAGCCCATGCCCGAACCTTCTTCCGAAGCGGTGGGCAGGCGCCGGCCGGGCAGGAAGATTTCTTTGTGCATGCGGGATTCGATGCCCGCGCCGTTGTCGTGAATCCGCAGCAGTATCCGATCGCTTTGGCGCTTGGCCGAGACGCTTATGCGCGGCTTGGCCAGATTGCAACCGTGTTTGACGGCGTTTCGTACCAGGTTGGTCACGACCTGCTTGACCCGTTGCCGGTTGCACCACACGTCGGGCAATTGCGCGTCGATATCGACGTCGATCCCGCCTTGGGTGAGCAGTTCGCCCTGTTCGAAGAAGACCTCGGCCACCAGCTCGTCCAGGTCGACACTCTCGGGCTCCATCTCGACCGAGCCGGTTTTGGCCAGCCGCACCAGATCGTCGAGGAAGCGTTTCGATTCGGCCAGGCAAGCGTCGGCATGCGCGAACATGCCGTCCGTCTCGCTGTCGGCCGTGGCGGCCAGGCTGGAACGTAGTTGCGAGAAGGAGCTTTCCAATAACATGAAATTGGCGATCATGTCGTGAGAGAGCGCGCGCACGAAATGGTCGAATTCGCGGCCGCTGTGGCGAAGCTGTTCGAGCATGTGCGCGTTTTCACGGCGCAAACGGCCGGCCCGAAATGCCTTGGCCATAATCACGTCGATGCGCTGGGGCGATAGCTCGTGGGCAAGCACGAAGTCTTCGGCCCCGCGCTGGATCCACTCGGCGCCCTGCGGATCGTCTTCCCAACCGACGACAACAATCGCCACATCGCGAAACTTATCGGCAATACTGTCGATCAGCCGCGCGGCAGCGCAGGTTGGCAGGCGGGAGTCCAGCAACACCACTTTGGGCTTTTTGTGACACAAAGTTTTCAGGACTGCTGACGTGTCGTTTGTCCTCAGGATGCGGGTCGAGACGGGGAATTCTCGCCGCGCGTGGCCGCTAAGCGTGGGCCAATCGAATGTGGATTTGTTCCCGGGGTCGGCCTCGACCAATAGCATAGCCGGTCCAGTGGTTTCGCTCGAGACCGTGGATATGGCAGTGGGGATGCTTGCTGTGTTCATGGGAAAACCTTGCACAGGTGGGAATGCGTACCGCGAAACGGGACAGCCTCAGCAATCTAGATCGGTCACTCAGGCTTACCGGACTTGCTTAACCTGCCTGCCTTGCGTAATCGGAATAGTACCCGCAGTTGTTAAATTCGGCAGGATCGGATGGGGAGGTGTGGTGTTTACCCTGGTTCCTGCCCTTCGCTTGCGCTTCGGGTTAGTATTTTGGTGCCTCGCTTGCGCTTCGGGTTGGTATTCCCGAGAAAAGACCGTACCATCGGGGGGTTGATAATGTTGACGTGGACGTTCAGCTCCGGCTATACTAACTAAATGTCCCAAAAGGCGCCAATTACGCGCGGCGTCTGTCGATCAATAGGCGGCTATATAATAAAAAGATTCGAAGAGGCTTGTCGATGAATTGCCGTACGCATACTAAGTTCCTTTGGCTCGCGTCACTTATGGTGATTGCCGTGGCTTCCGCATATTGCTGTCCGGCGGTTGCCGCCGAGACGGCCCGGGCTGCGGAAAAGCCGCCCAAGAGCGAGTTTTTTCGCCAGTCGGTCAAGGGTGTGATGGCCGACGCCAAGCCGGCTCGCCAAACGGACGAGTCGGTCAGTCGGCACGACGTTGTCGAGCTACTGGCTGTCGATCCTAAGCTGGAATGGGCGAAAAAGGTGCCTTTCCGCACGGACGTTTGGAATCTGGAGTTCAAGTGCAAGCCGGTCCGCATGGTTTGGGTGGATGTTCCGCAAAAAAGCGGAAAAATGAAGCGCACACCCATCTACTATATGGTCTACAGCGTCACGAATATGCCGTTGACCAAGCAGAAGAGCAAGCCGCCGCGGTTTGGCTGGATGGTGCCGGAAAAAGACGAGGACGGGACCTTTAAGGTCACGTACAAGGATCGCCCCATCCGCTTCATTCCCCGTTTCCTCCTGGAAAGCCCCGAATTTGGCAAGGTTTACGCCGACCGCATAATACCGCTGGCCTTGGGCGCGATTCGAGCCCGCGAAGATCGCCAGATTCCCGGCTGGGTGGATAAGAAGGGCGTGGTGCCCCGTTCTCCCATCCAAACCACGGTAGACATCGCCGGCGAGCTGAAGGTCGGCGAAACCCGCTGGGGCGTCGCCACTTGGGAAGGCCTGGATCCCAGAATCGACCGATTCTCCATCTATGTTCGCGGTCTGACCAACGCCTATCAGTGGAAGGATGCCGAGGGTGCCTATAAGAAGGGTGACGCCATCGGAACCGGTCGTCGGCTGGCCAGAAAGACGTTGAAGTTAAACTTTTGGCGTCCTGGCGACGAATTCTATGAGCGTGAGGATGAAATTCGCCGGGGAGTTCCCGGACAGGTTGACTACGAGTGGGTGTACCAATAGAATATAGTGTTCCCC
>CAZISU010000864.1:0-3519 GCA_964541935.1 uncultured Planctomycetaceae bacterium
GCCTACCGCGAGGTGGGCAGCCCTGCCACGTTACGCGACAAGGACAAAACCTTCGTCGTCGAGCGACGCGGCGGTTACCCCTGGGCAGACGGCTATTTCAACCGCAATGACGATTCGTCGCTACCAAAAACAATCTCAGCCGCTGCTCCGTCTGCATCACTAACCGTTCGTATCGCCGACCCGGTCCGTAAAGATGCCGCCAAGCTGCGCAAACTTATCCTCGCCGCAGTTTTCTTTGGAGCGTCAGACAACGACCAGTTCGAAGTTTGCCTCAACGGAAAAAAACTGGTGAGGGCCGCACGCGACCCGCATTGGAAAGACCCGCAGATATTCTCACCCAAGCCCGAGCCGACTTCTGGGCTACTGTTCGCCAAATACAAAGTCGACCCGCGGCAAAAACTCCTGCGGGTCGAGTATACTATCGACCCGCGATGCTGCCTGGTGGGCAAGAACCAGGTGGAGATTCGACGGGTGGCGGGCTCTAGTGGTGATGTTAAAGGCAAAATCGATTTGGAAAAACTGGAAGTTGAGGTTTGCTACAGCTAGTCGCAGGCATCACTCACCTCAGTCTTCAGGATGCAAGGATTATGGCCGCCCCAAGGTTGCTTTGCGAGCCGGTCGGTCCTGCCCTAAACTCCTCTTCATCATCTTAACGGACCTACGATCCATCTCATCCTGTTTCTTTGGATCTTGCGCCCCCTTCAGCATGGACAATAACCACGGACTAGTTGCCCAGACGACTGTTTTGTCCGATATCGGCGGCTTGCCGCCTTGTTTCTCTTGCCACTGTTTCCATGCGGCCACGTTACGACCGAAGTTTTGTCCCGTGAGCCGCACCAGGGAAATCTGTGCCCATTGGCGTGTGTTCCAGTTGAAGTGATACGTGAGATGAGCCAACTCGGGGACTACACTTGAGTCACCCAGCATACCCAGTGCGCGGCAAGCGGTGTGACGGTCCCAATTGTTCTTTTCTTTACGGTCTGCCGCGATCTGCAAAATTGGGGCGACCGCCTTCTTACTGCCGAGCGATACTAAAGCATCGATGGCCTCGACTCGCTCACTCTCTTTATCACTGGTAAGTTGCTTCAGGAATTTATCCTCGGTGGCGGTTTTCTTCCTTACGCTGAGATTCTTCCATTTAGCTGGATCCGGCAACCCGAATTGCTTTGCGTCCCACTGACTATAAAGCCGCTGCGCCTCGTTGAGTTTGGCGTCGCCGGGAAAGGGCCGATAGACGCCCGAGGATTTTTTTGATGCGGACCGGGAGATCGCATAGGGCTTGAAGACCACGATCTGTGTGATTTTCCCCTGGTATGTCCACAGCAAAATGCCCTTTGTGGAGTATTCATATTGCTTCGCACCGTTACGCCGGGCAATTACATGGTCTGGTTCGCCGTACTGTTTAAGCATGGTGTCGCCCGAAGAACCGAGCTTGATACCGTTTTTCAGGGCTGCGTTGAATCCTTTGTTGAATCGGACTTCGGAGACTACCAGTGAGCCGGTGTGAAAAGAGCAGTCGATATGCTTATCTGCCCAGCGAAGGACGTTTGACGATGGATCGTTGTCCGGCTTTCCCATCGCTTCGATAAGGTCTTCCCTTTTCATTCCAACCCGCACGTCATTCCAACCAACGCCCTCGATAATCGCATCTGGGGCGACCGGTTTCACTAAGGATGACTCACTAGGTGGCGTGCTTTTACTCAGCGCTGTCTTTGTGTCTGCAACGGTCTGGATGACCGGCTTGCTGGATGCATCCACTGGCCGGATCGCGACATTCTCGAATATGATCCACTTGTACGGTTGGGTCTGTAACTGAAATTCCTTAATATCCTTGGTTGCCAAGTGCCTCGGAAATATGGCGATTGACTGCAGCATGTTGTTAGCGGTCATGTTTTGGATCAGCTTCGACAAAAATTCCTTTCCGTCGGTCCCGATTGCGACGACACGCGATGCTTGATCGTGAATTTCGTGCGTAACGTTCAATTCAACACCGCTGGGCGTCTGTTGCGTCTTCGAGAAGATACATGCGCCGAGGAGCCCTCCCGTCGCGGAACCGCCGGAGCCGTCGGTTGAAAACCGCGTTTGCCACTTGCCGTCGAGGCAGCTAACGCGAATCATTGCTGATTTAGCGTCAGCTCGCAAACAGACAGTAATGCCAACCAGGTCGTCGTCTTTTCTTAATGTTATCAAACGGGTGTGTAAGGTTTTTTGCGGATTGGTGTTTTGAATATACATACTGCCATGCTGCGGATCGACCTCCCATTTCAATTTTTCGAATCCAACATCACGCAATCGTATGGCGAAATGGCGGACGATTGCATCGGGTTGAACAGAACTAGAAGAAATAGTTATGTAAGGCGTATCAGCAAGCGGCGAACCGTCGGGCCGCCACCACCGGGCGTCTTTGCCGGGATTCTCGCAAACGCCAATTATTTCGACGCTGCCACCGCCTGGTGATGTCTTCCGATACGGCGAAGGTTTTTCGACTTTTTCTTCATTGGTTTTCTTGGTAGTTGCCAAATCGCGTAGTGCATCCGCAGAATCCACTTCTGCTGCCGGCTTGACGACGGCGTGCTCTTCACTCGACGGCGTTGAATCACCCAGCGTCAAGCCCGCTCCGGGTACGAAGGCCAGGATGCCGATAGCCAGGGCGAGCCAATGCCAGCGCGGGGTGCGGCGGCGGAATTGTCGTGTACTGTCCATAATACTCTCCAATCGTTTTGAGGTGACTTCCACCGGGCGAATGCCGGGAAATGCTGTTATGGGACGCAATGAACGTTTTAGTTTCAATAGATCGATCAGGCTCTGGGCGTATTCGGCCGGCTCGCAGTTCAGGTTAGCGAGAACCTCTTCGTCGCAACAACGCTCACGCTGGCGGCTCTGCTCGCGGTTGGCCCACCAGACCAAGGGATGAAACCACCAGAGAGTTTGGGCAAGCAGTTGCAGCAGTCCGGCGATGATGTCGCCGCGGCGGACGTGGATCAGTTCGTGGGCCAGCACGGCTTCGAGTTTGGACGTGGTTTTCTCCGCTAGAATGGTTGCGGGCAAGACCAGGGTCGGCCGCAACAGCCCGAAAACTGCCGGCCCGACCGGTTGGGATGTAACCAACAGACGCACCTTGCGACGAAGGCCCAAGCGTCGGGACAAATCGTGCAGCAATGCCGTCGCATCACTCGCGGCCGACACGCGGGAACGCCGCAATCGCCACGACCATCCCAGCCGCATGACGACGAGTATGCCGGCGTGGATCGCCGCTCCGGTTAGCCATACAAGGGCCACGATTGCTGGCAGATCCATTTCTGCGGGAAGCTCTGAGGCCGCGATGGGCGTGACTGCGGGAAGTTCCGGGGCAGCGATGGGTGTGACTGTGGGAAGTTCTGGGGCAGTGATGGTGGTTGGCTCGGCAAGGTGGCTAACGTCTAGTGCCACGTCAGGCTTAGGAATTGGGGTTGCATAAAATCGATAAATCGATAAATCGTCGAATCTTCCATGAATTCAAGGAGGAATCGATGAACAAAA
>CAZISU010000865.1:0-3516 GCA_964541935.1 uncultured Planctomycetaceae bacterium
CGCAAGACTTCCCAACGTGTTTTGCCGCCCAGGGCGTCGGGCACAGACATGCTGCGGGATTGATCGGCCAGGATCACCAGCGTGGCCGCCTGTTTCGAGACCTCGGTGTATACCAGCGTGGGCCGCAGCATGGCCATAATAACCAGCACGATGACCGCCAGCCGCAACGCCCACAGCGACCAACGGCGGCGGGCGGCAAGACGGCCGCGCGGCGGGCCGAAGGCCAACAGTCCCAACAGCGCGATCGCCACCACGGCCACCAAAAGGTAGCTGCCGCCGATCGGGTATAGGGATAGTCGTATCATGGGTTTCAGGTGTCAGGTTTCGGGTATCAGGTTTAGCGGGTAGCCCCGATAGCTTGTCTATCGGGGCTACCCATGTCTCAAGTCCTGCCATCTGCACGCGGGGACAAGCCCCGCCGCTAACGTTGACTTGTTTTTTCGCTTTTCACTTCTCGGTAGAAACGGTTGGCTAATAAGCATTCGGCGCCTAGGAATAGGGCTACTAGTAATATTATCAGGGGGAACAGCTCGCGTCCCACGCGGCCCATGTTTACGTCGCGTTCGATTTGGCTGCGGTTTTCTGCGATGCGGTATTCGAGCGTGCCGAAGACCTCGTCCAGGCGTGGCTTGTCGGTGCGGCGAAGATCGGTCCCGGATGGTGCCAGGTTGACGCTGAAGCCCGTATCGACGCCGGAGACGCGGCCGCCCGCCTGCACGCGGTAGTTGCCTTGCCGGTCGGTCGAGGTCACCGCCAGAGCGTTTTGCTTGGGGTCGGCCGAGACCGAAAACTTTACGCCCTCGGGCGATGTGACCAGATACGAGCGGTGCGGACGCCGCGTGTCCAGGGGGACCACGGCCGTCTGGCCCGCCAGATAGTTGAGCCGCTCGCCCGTGCTGCCCACCAGATAGAGCATCAAGCGATTGGTGAGGATCAAAAACGGCCACTGATCGGCCACCGGCAACAGGTTCCAGGGCTTGCCTTGTGCATGGTCGCTGATGGGCGTGGTCATGGTCACCACCAGCCCGTTGCCCAAGGGCCGCTCGATGATGGCCGGGCGGCCGTTGTTGTAAGGCACGATCGCGTTGGCGCCCTCGGCCAGGCCGGCCAGCTCCCAATAGCGAAAGACGGGCGTGTCGTTCCAGGGAATCGAGCTGGTTATCTCGCGGAAGTCGCTCAAGGCCGGGTGTTGTAAGGTTCGCGGAGCCAGAATCACATCGCCCTGGGGCGAGCGGGCCTGGCGGACCAGTGGGCCGGCCAAAAGCTCTTGGGCAGCCGGCTGGTTGAACGAGTCGAGCGGCCGCGCGTTGCGCCCCAAAAAGACCGCCACGCCGCCGCCTTCCGAGGCATAATCGGCCAGCCGCCGCCACTGGCGCGGGTCGAGCGGCTGGGGGTCCAAAAGACAAACGGCCGCATAGCCGCTGAGCTTCTTGTCCGACAGTTCATTCTGCTTGATCGTGTCGCACTCAAAATATGACAGCCCGTTGCGTCGCCATTCCTCGGGCGAGATCATCTCTTCGAGGAAGGGAGTGAAGCTGTGTTTCAAGTCGGGCGAAACTATCAGGATCCGCCAGGGCGCCTTGACGTCGACCGAAAAGTAACGCGTATCGTCGGCCGCCAGACCATCTTGGCCGACAATTCGCAAGTAGCCCTGATGCGTGCCCACGTCGCGCGGACCGATGGTGAATTCGATTTGTCGCGCTAAATCGCCACCCAAGTCGACCGAGCGTCGGCCGACCTTTTGTGGCTTGCGCTCGGAATCGAGCATGAATACCTCGACCGTGCGTTTACGCTTGGGCCCGGCGCTGGATTGTGTTTGCGGATCCTTTTTTTCGACCACGGCTTCATCGTCCCGGGCTGTTTCACTCGCAACCGCGTCGCCCGAGCCACCGGCATTCGCGGTCACCACCGTGAGTTCGATGCCCACGCCCAAGGGACTGTTGGCCGAAAGCACCTGGGCCGAAAGCTGCGGCTCGCCGAGCGCGAAATTAGTGGGGTTTTTGGCGCCCACGTCTACCAAATAGATTCCCGCGTCGGGGGCCACGCCGGCGTCGGCCTGTAAATTCGAGGCGTCGTCTTCGGGCCAGGCCGCCTGGGCCAAGTCGGTGAAGACGTAGATCTCCTTGCGCTGCAGCTCGCTTTCGGCCAAGAGCCGCAAGGCCTGGCCGGTGACCTGTGTGAGTGGCAACGAGTTGGGCACGATGTCCAGGCGCTCGATGCGCTGCCTGGCCGCGCCACGGTCGATCTGAAGGACGCTGGGGCCGGCCTTCGTGTCCAGCACGGCCACCTGGCTGTCGGCCGGCAATTGCGTGAGTAGCCATAGCCCCAACTGCCGGGCCGCTTCGAGACGCGTCTGGTTGCCCTGGCGATAATCCATGCGCGGCGCGCAGTCGAAAACCAACACGGCCGCCACCGGCGCTTCCTGCGAACCCAACGAGCCCGAAAACTTTAGACTGGGCCGCGCCAAGGCCAACGCCAGCAACGCAATCGCCGCCACACGTAGCAACAAGAGCAGCAAATGTTGCAGACGCATGCGACGCTGGTTTGTTTCGTGACGCTTTCGCACCAGCCGTAGCGCGGGGAACTCGATCTGACGTGGCTTGCGTCGCATAATTAAATGCAAAACGATAGGCACGGCGATGAGCGCTGCTCCGGCTAGTAGTAACGGGGTTACGAAGGTCATAAAAGGGTGTCAGGTTTGAGGTATGGGGTTTGAGGCTACAGGCTTCTGGACTATTGCCGGATCACAATCCGGCCTACGACTTGAACATTGACCATTGGACCTTGATCATTTGGCATTTTGACATTCCCTCATTCTTTCCTCATTCTGATTTCGAAATTCGAAATTCCTGTCCTCTATCCTCTGTCTTCTGTCATCTATCCTCTTGTAGCACGGGTCGTCAGATACTCCATCAGCGCCTTGTCGAACTGCATGCTCGTGTCCAACGCCACGTAATCGATGCCCGACTGGAAGCATTCGCGGCGATACGTTTCGCGAAAGGCCTCCAACTCATTGATGTAGTCGGCGCGAAATGCGTCCGCGTCCAAGGCCAGCCGCTGGTTGGTTTCCGGCTCCTCGAATTCGACCATGCCGTCGAAGGGGAAATAAGCCTCTGCCTCGTCCAGAACGTGGAACAGGATCACATCGTGGCCACCGTGGCGCAAGCGGTACAGTGCCTGCAAAATCGGTTCGGGATCGGCCAAGAGGTCGGAAAACACCATCACCAGACTGGCGTGACGCAACATAGCGGCCACCTGGTTGAGGCTATGCGCGATGTCGGTGTTACCCTGCGGCTCGAGTTTGGCCAACACGCTCAAGAGGTCGCCCAGGTGGCTGCGTTTGGCTTTGGGCGCCAGGCTGTTGCGGATCTTTTCGTCGAACGTCAATAGGCCCACCGGATCCTGTTGATGCACCATCAGGTATCCCAAGGCGGCCGCCAGACAGATCGAGTACTCGAATTTTGTCATGTCCTGGCGATACGTGTAGCCCATCGAACGGCTCAGGTCCATCACCAA
>CAZISU010000866.1:0-3515 GCA_964541935.1 uncultured Planctomycetaceae bacterium
CAGTCGAGTCCCGCGCCTTTTAAGAGCGTGTGGCCGTAGTCGAGATGCTCGATCAGGGCCTTGCGGGCGACTCGGCGGTCTCGTGCCAACAACGCATCTAGCACGGCCCAGTGCTGATGGACGGTATCGATGGCGGCCTGGCGGTCGCTACCTTCCCACGTGAAAAGCACGTTGAAGAAAGGCATGTGCCGTTCCATGAAGTCGGCGATATACTGGTTGCCGGCCTTTTCGATCAGATAACGATGGATGCCGTCGTTGATTTTGGGAGCGTCGCCGTCGGACTCTGGCAGGGCGTTGCCGTCGCGGATCTCTTGCAGGTCGGCGTCGACGAGTTTAGGCCAGGCCAGTCGCAGGGCTTCGAGTTCGAGAACCTTGCGGACCAGGGTGAACTCCTCTAGCTGTTGCGTTCGAAAGGGCCGCACCCGCCAGCCGCGACGAGGAACGTGTTCGATGATGCCGGAACCGGCCAGGCGGCTGAAAATCTGTCGAATGGCCGTGCCCGAGATGCCGTAGCGGGCGGCCGTGTCTTCTTCGCGTAAAAAGACGGGCTCGCCTTTGAGGCAATTCAAGACCACTCCCTCGCGGATTTCCTCGAAATGGTCCTTGGGCGGCATGGGCCGCGGACGGGCAGGCGAGTCGGACCATGTGCCGGCCATCTTCTCGTTGACCGCCAAACGACCGTTGTCTTGCTTTTCAATATACTGCTCGTCGATCAACTCGACTATCGCCTGGCGCACGGGCGTGAGGCTGACCTCGTAGTGCTTGGCCAGACTTTGCAACGTGAGCCGACACGGCAGGGACTCGCCCATGCCGATGCGGGCCTTAACGTCGTCTTTAATGAACAGACTCCATGTGCTCATCGCCGAGTAAACACCTTTTGACTAATAGATTGTGCCCCATTTTAGCTAGTCCTAACAGAGAAGCATAGCGTATTATTTTCATTTTGGGAAGCAAACCTTTTAATCGCTACAACCGGACTCGCCTACTGCGTCAGGTCGGTGAAGTCGATGACCTCGCCCTGGGCGCGGGTGCTGGCGGCCCAATACACTGCCATGTCAACCGAATCGTTCATGAAAGAAACGTGCCCGTCGGCCCAGGCGAACTGTGCTCCGCCTGCGTGACGGCTGCGGAAGCCAAACTGGTTCATCCACCCTGCCCACGGTGCGTTCACATCGGGGATATAGTTGATGGGTGCATGGGTCGATTTGCAGGTGCCGTTGCCGATCGCCCAATAGAGAAAATGATCGTATTCGGGCAGAACCTCACCGATGATGATCGTGCTGCTGGTGCCGTCGGTGATGCTGGATATCTTGACGGGCGCTACGGAACTGTGACGCCAAAAGGTTCCCAGGCATTCTTTTTTCCCATAAACCGTATAGTTATGGCAATCCGGCTCTCCGCCCCACATCGAGCCGTTGGCCAGATCGTGCGGTCCCATAATGCCGGCATAGTTCGTAACGGCCAGCCGCAGGCCGTTTCCGTTCCAAACTGGAGTGGGATCGGCGTTGCTACGAACTTCGCCCATAGCTTGATCGCTGGGGCAATAAAATTCCGGAATCGCCCTTTCGACCCACTCCTGATTGACTGGACTGAGGATTCCCAAGCCGCTCGAGGCAAGGCCTTCCAAGTTCAAGGCGTCGTACATTTGCTGCTGTTCGGTAAAGGGTAGTATCCCCACCATCCAACTGATGCCGTTTCCGGTCGCCTCTAGTTTAGTACTGTCGACATGCGATATACAGATGGGAAAATTACCGTTTTGCTCTTCGTAGGTCAGGCATCCCAGCGAGAGTTGCTTGAGGTTGTTGGAGCATTGCATGCGCCGCGCGGCCTCGCGGGCGGCCTGCACGGCGGGCAGCAACAGCGCGATGAGGATACCGATAATGGCAATTACCACAAGAAGCTCCACAAGTGTGAAGCCGACGCGACGGAGAGGTTTTGTGTGGGACATTTTTATGCCTTTAATTTGAGGGGCACGTGCTTGCACACCCCGATTTTATCGCTTGTTTCCAGTGCGTGCAAGCACGCACCCTACGGATTAAGCCCGCCCGGAAAGATCTGTTTTCCGGGCGGGTGAACGATTATCTCCTAACTAAAGTCACTTAGCGACGCATGCGGCGACGCAACATAACCATGCCCAGCAGACCGGCCAGGGCCATCAGCGTCGACGGCTCGGGGATCGCGGTCAACGCGGGGGCGTGGTGAGCGATTTGCATTCCGCTGAAGGCCATACCGGGGGTGCCTTCGAGCGACGGGGAGAAGACCCCGCCGATCGTGTCGGCCGTGGCCGTAACGGTCATGCGAACGAAGTCGACCCCTTCGGTCCAATCGCTCGGCTGGTCGTCGACGACCGAGAAGCGACGGCGGTCGCCATCGACCACAAAAGCAGCCGATTGTGCGTCTGCACCGGCGGTGATGTCGACCGTGCCTTCGTTATAGCCATAGAACAATAGGTCGTAGGTCTCGCCGACCGTAAGACCAGCGACTTCCCAGGCGTTTGTGTCATCGACGTGGGCGTGCAGTCGGTCGTCGAACAAGGCGTTGGGCACCCAGTTGCCACCGCTGCCGGGCGCGTATCCGAACTCGAAGCCCGCGCAGGTCACGTCGATCGTGGTAGCCGCGCCACTGGAATCGACGGCGTCGGTCAACGCCAGTCCGGCCGCGTCGGGTGTGGTGTCGATTACTGGCTGGTTCCAAACGGTGCCAGCCTGAGCCACAGCGCCTTGGCCTGCGTAGTCGCCCAAGTTGCCGAACTTGAAGTCCACGTTGACGATCTGGTCGTAGGTGGGCGGTTGGACGACACTGGGGTCGACCGCGTCGGGTGCAACGCCGGAGGCCAGTTGCGCGACCGCCGCGGCCGATAGGGCCGAGTTCCAAATTGCCACGTCGTCTAACTGGCCGTCGAAGTACTGGCCATAGGAACCGTTGCGGAACTTGGAGCCCAAGGCGGCAATCACGGCCGGCGTGCCTGGATCTTCGGGGTCTTCGGGATCGGGGGCAATGGCCGGGTCGAAGTCGAACGCGCCGACCGCATATCCGGTAAGTTGCCCGTCGTAATAGGCCAGGATTTTTCCGTTGGTCAAGTAGGTCATGGCCACGTGGTGCCACTGATCGGTTTCGAGGGATGCAGCGGGGGTCAGTGTTTGCCAGCCGTAACCAGCCGCGCCCGTATACGTATAGTATCTACCTTCAACGGGATCGCCGCCGGCGGTCACGTTAAGGGCCGCGGGAAACTGATCGACATAGTTCGCGTCCAATACACCAAATATGCGCGTGTCATTGATAAGCGTATCGTGCTTGATCCACACCGAGAGCGTGGCGCTGGTAACGCCCGGTTCGCTGGGCATGTTTAGCGCGCCGAGTTCGACATGCTGCAAATTAGTGGGGTCGAACGAAAGCGAGCCAGTCGAATGCGACAGGGCCGCTGGCGTGTCGGTCGACCACTCGCTGCCGTCGTAGTTCATCAGCGTGCCGGCATTTCCGCCCACAACCGAGTTGGCGGTGGTTTCGAACCCGCT
>CAZISU010000867.1:0-3514 GCA_964541935.1 uncultured Planctomycetaceae bacterium
TAGCATCGCTTAACGCTTGTGACCTATCAACTTACAGAAATGTTAATGCCATTCGAGTATGGCACTTTATTCAGCGGCCACTGTTCGACGCACACACGCGAGCCATACACGCCTGCCGCATCGAGCGCCTTTCTGGCGGCGGCTACCTTTTTGGCGTCCGGCGAGACGGCGTATACCATCAGTTCCGACTGTTTGGCCAATTCCAATGCCAGTTCGCCAGTCTCCAGACCCAACACCAGACAGAAGCCGCGCCGCACGCCCGTTTCACGCAAAATCGTCTGGGCCGCTTCACGGAGCATCGGCCCGTTGGGAGAATCGGCAAAGGGGTTTGGGGTAAGCGATTCGGCCGTCTGGCCACCTTGCGGCGTGCCTTGGGGTGCTAAGCAATATACCAGGCCCTTGTCGGTGCTAACGAGCAGACGGCCGGCGGCGACGGCAAGCCCTTTTGCCATTCCGTCGACCTTGCCGGCCCAGAGCTGTTTTCCGGTGGTTGTATCGACGGCAACGACCTGACCTTTCCCGCCCGCAAACAGGGTATTGCCTGCCAGTATCAAAGCCTCGGAGCACTCGGTCGGATAGCGCCACTTGGTGCAGGCGTCCAACTCCGCTTGTGCCTTTACGAGTTTGCTTTTCAACGACGCCATCTGGCTTTTGTATTGTTCGGCCTTGGCACCTTTTTGTTTTTTGAACTTTGCTTTGAGTTGCTTAATGCTATCGAGTGCGGCAAGATGTCGTTTATAAGACGAGGGGTATTTTTTTCGATCGATAGCCGTGATCTCGCTATCTGTTGCCACATACGAGGTATCGCCGCCAACGACAAGTTGAAGGCCGCCCGTGAATGCGAATCGGCTTTTCGACGATTTTTGGTCGTAGGCGATAATTTTTCCAGTGCCGGTGTACACGTCATTGTCGGCAAGCAATGCATAGGCGCCGCCGATTTCATGCATAAAATAGTTCTCGCGCACAAGCCGCCCGTCGCGGCGGTCGAACGCGGCCGGCGAGACGCGGCCCATGGGAACGAACAACTGTGACTCGGAGGCCAAGAGGTATCCCTGCGGCGAGATACGGCTTTGCGGCTGTTCACCGCAAGAATCATTGCACCAGATTTTACGGCCGCTTTTGGCATCGACCGCGTAAAAGAACACACCCTCGGCCGGAAAAAGGCCGGCACAGAAAAATGCAATACCATCGTCGATCAATACGCCGGAGCGCAGCGGCCAAAGCGATATCATCTTGCCGCTGCCCAACACGTGCCGATCTTCCGGCGCGGCATGAAACTTCCACACGACCGATCCGTCCTTGGCGTCGAGACAATAGGCGTAACCGTCGTCGGAGCCAAAGTATAGCCGTCCCTCGGCCAATGTCGGCGCCAAGCGGATCGGACCGCCGGTAATCCGTGTCCAGCGTGTTTTGCCCGTGGCGGCATCGAGACAATACATCTTATTGTCGGCCGAGGATCCGAAGTAAACGAAACCGTCGGCCACGACCGGTTGAAAAACGTCGTCGAAGTGGTTTCGACGTTGCTCGATCAGGCCATGCCAACCGCCGACCGGCTCGGGTTTCGGATCCTCCCAGGCAGGTTGGGGGGCCTGTCGTGACTTGAATACCCAGGACTCTGACAACGGCAGTTTGAGTTGTTCCACCGTCACCCCGCTACGAGAAATATCGTGCCGATACGTCGGCCAATCCTCGGCACGTGCGACGGCGGCGGCCAGTACCGTGACGACAAATCCGAAAAGAAACAAATGTCCGCTTAGCTGCCGGGATGCCATTGCATGGTCTCCATAATTGAAGAAGGGGGGGGACGGTGGCGTGAATCCACAACTTTCTCAGCCTAATTGTGAACAATAGTATACCCTAGCATGATATCAGAAATGCCGTGTGTTTTCCAACAGGACCGGAGAGAGGTGGTTTTCTGCCGGATTCTTCAACGATTTCAGATAGCGCTTCAAAAACATCCTGCTTTTCGTTTTCAGTTTTTTCATGGGTGTTGCAGAATTATGTATCAGGATTAGAATTGAGCGAGTGATTCGTGTATTTTTCCGCTGTGGTACAAGGTTTTCAGGGAGATTTCCAATGAAAATGCTGTGTTTATTGCCATTGATTCTCGTGTGTTTTGCAGAAATTGCCGAAATTGCTGCCCAGGAACCCTATAGGCTGATTGTTGCTCCCGTAGGGCCCCAAAATCCGCGTAACACCGAGGCGGATATTATCCCGCTTAAAGACGGATCGTTTCTTCTGGCGTGGACGGAGTTTTACAAGGGAAGTGGCGCGGATCATGGACCAGCACGCATCTCATGCAAGATATCGAAGGACGGAGGCAAGACGTGGGGCCAGAAGTTCACCGCAGTCGAGAACGATGGCGGCTGCAACGTGATGGAGGTGAATTTCCTTAGACTCAAGAATGGGGATATTGCCCTCTTCTATTGCCAGAAGAACTCCGAAAGCAAGGATTGCCGCGTCATGATGCGCGCATCGAATGACGAAGGCAAGACCTGGGGCCCGGCAAAGCAAATGAGCCCGGACAAAAAGTATACCGGGCTGACCAATGGTCGCTGCATTCGTTTGAAGACGGGCCGTATCTTGCTCGAAGCGTGGGAAGGGGGCGATGCCTACTGTTGTATCTCGGACGACGAGGGGAAAACGTGGCGCGATGGCGGCCGTGTGTCTCCGCCAGGCGGCCCGTGCTACGAGCCAGCCTGCGTCGAACTCAAAGACGGACGTGTCATGATCCTAATGCGAACAGGCCTGGGCGGACAGTTCAAAAGCATATCGAGCGATGGCGGCCAGACGTGGAGCAAACCAGAGCCGACTGCATTGACCGGAACGGCCGCGCCCGTGTCGATCAGTAGAATTCCCAAGACCGGCGACTTGCTGGCGATTTGGAACAACAACATTTCCAGCACGGGCAAACACAATACCAACCGTAGGCCACTCACTGCGGCAATTTCGAAGGACGACGGCGAAACCTGGGGAAAATTCCGCAACATCGAGGAAGGAACGCACGATGCATGGGCCTATCCGGCCGTCACATGGGTAGAGGATCAGGCGCTGCTGACATACTTCACATATACGGGCGGCCATTCGCTCATATTGAAGATTATTCCCGCCGACTGGTTCTACCAGACTCAAACACCGTAGACCTAGTATGGCTTTCGGTAAGAGGGGGCATTATAGCTCCTCCAACAGGCTTGCCTGATCGCGGGTACGGCCGTAAAAAAGAAAGGCCGCAGCAGGCACCCGTAACCTGTTTGGAACGATGATTAGAGTATGGCTGAACGGCTGTGCGCTTTCAAGTGTCGGGATGTGGAAAAGCGCCGGATGCCGCGTGAGCGATTTCTTTCATCGCATCCTCGTTTATGCAATGTAGCGTGAAAGGTGTGCGCCGATGTCGAATCCCGTCTGCTGACGCTGTTTCTTCGGGGATAGATAACGTCCGAATTGCGTCGCTGGATTTGGCATTTCGAGTTCTCGGCGACAACGATTTCATGCTTCATGCAATGAGCTTTTAATT
>CAZISU010000868.1:0-3506 GCA_964541935.1 uncultured Planctomycetaceae bacterium
AATCGACATCGTCCAGTCGGCCCACGGTTCCATCCACGCTAAGCGTATCGCTAATCGAGCCCAGGCCGTGGGCCGCGGCCCAACTCGAGCCGAAATCGTCTGAGGGCATGATCGAGTCCAGTGCCCGGTCGATGTTCAGACTGAAGTAGTTGGCGCCGGTGATAGGGTCGTAGACCGTGTCGGCCGTCGAACACATCAGCTCATAGATCTTGTCTTGTGTGACGTTTTCCACGCCCACGAACTCGTAGGCCTGGCGGATCAGAATGCTGGCCCCGGCCACATAGGGCGCGGCCATACTGGTGCCGGAATAGGTGGCGAAATCGTCGTCCACGCCGTTGTCGTTGCCCAAATAGTCGGGCACGGTGCTGGTGATACTGCGGCCCGGTGCCGCGATCACACGGCTCGCACGTTGCGAGTAGAAGCTCATCGAGCCGTCATTGTTGAGCGAAGCCACCGGCACCACGTGCTCGCTCACGGCCGGGTAGCTCAACCCCGCTTCGTTGTAGCTGGTGAACTTATTGCCGGCGGCCACGGAAATGAAAATTCCGTCGTTTTCCAACTGTGCCAACTCGTCTTCGAAGGTCGCCCAAGAGGGCACGCCGTCGGAGTTATAGACCACGCCCAGCGAAAGGTTCACGGTCGTGATGGTGTTCTCGAACGTGTCGACGTTATCGTGTACCCATTGCAGCGCTTCTTCAACCCATGCGAACTCTCCGTAGCCCTGGTCGTCGAAGACCCGCAAGGCCACGATATCCACGCCGGGTGCCACCCCAGGATTTGTGCTATCGCTGCTGGCGATGATGCCGGCCACGTGCGTGCCGTGCGAGCCCATGGGCCCGTCGTCGTAGGGGTCGGCGTCGCGTTCGGCGGTGAAATCGAACCCGCCCACAACGCGATAATCGGCCCCCAAGCCGCCGCCCAAGGCCAAATGGTCGTAGGCCACGCCCGTGTCGATCACGACCACGGTTTGCCCGGCCCCGTCCAGACCGTAATCGTTCCGCGCGGCCGTAAGTCCGCTCAGGTTATGGGCGTCGACCAGCGTTGTTTCCAGCGTATGGTCTAAAGATTCGGTGGAATAATCGACGACGAAATCGGCCTCGAGTTCTCCGGCCTGTTGGACCGAGAGCATGAGGCGAGGTTCGATGGCCTCGAATCGCGCAAGGCGAATCGAGTCGGGAGTTTTGCGCATGGCGCACATCAGGAGTATCTCCTGCCGAAATGGCACAAGTGAAAAGCGACCAGGAGGGGGAACGGGCCGCCGCTTTCAGCACGGGTGCCGAAAGCGAACTGTCTTTCGAATTGTCTTTACCGGGCGCTTCCTTGCACCGGTATAACTATATAGGTTACGCACTGGTCGAAATTGGCCACCTAAGCGACCGCTTTCGCCCACGCGAGGTAAAAGAAAACCTGGGACAACTGGGCAGTCGGAAGAATCCTTCCCTCCGGCGGCCGTGATGAAAAACGACCACGACCACGCGTTGCATTTACACAACACGGTTGCCGTCCGGCAACGTGTACGGGCCGGGGGCGGAAAAAGATCGGGAAAAAACTAAAGAAGTTGGGAATTGTTGAGGCAGATCGCAAACTGTGTGAAACCAGGAAGAGCAGGTAAGACAGGATCTGGCATTCAGTGCTAGCGTGATATCTAGTTCAGCAAGTTGCGTCTGTGAGGTGCCATAAGTTTGCTTCATGCACCTCATAGATCATGAAGACCGCCGCCATGAATCACGCGGCGCGTTACTTGGGCAAGGGGACTCCAAGCGCCTTGGCCATGGCACGGGTCATGAGCTTTTCCGTGTACTTCGGCACCCAGCAGTAGTGGTCGTTGTAGCCATCTTTCCAGCATTGGTCGGTGGGAATGTAGCCGGCTGCTCCGTCGCCGAACCCGGCGACCATCACAAACGCGTCGGGGCGAAGTTTTTGCGCAATAAGTTGGTAGCCGACAAACGTTTCGGCCGGCATGATCATGAATTCCGCCGTGCCGCCGTCGCCCGTACCACCGTCGCCACGGAACTCGAGGCACGGCAGATCGACCGGCTGCCCGGCGTTTACCCGTTTCCGCCAACTCAGGCCCAAGGCGGCCGATATCCGCCACCAACGGCCGAGTTTTTTGTCAGCAAGTTGTTGTTTCATCTCATCGAGTGTGAAACCTTTGCTGTCGCGCGAGCCGAACGCCAGATCGACCACGCGAAAAGCGACCCGATCCAGCGGCTTGCATTTGGTGTTTTTCCAGGCGGCCGCCATGCCGCGATAGAGCCGGTCGGCCAAGACGGGCCGGTTTTCCGGCTTGCCCGTGTTGTATTTGCCGGCCGTGGTGTCGCCGCAGCAGCCCGTATAGTACATCTGAAACGTATCGGGTGTGTCTTTTTGCAGACGGTCCCGGGCCATGCCGACGAAATCGGCAGAGACGTCGCCTTTGCCGTAGTAGCTCATGGGATGAACGCTGTAGCAGCTCCAGCCCAAGACCGCGCTGTTGCCGTTCCAAAGACTGATGATCTTTACCCAAGGATCGACCTCACCCTCGGGCGCGTCATAGATATTTCCGCTGCTGCTGCCGCGTCCCCAGTTGATTTTGCCATCGGGGGTAACCACGCGGCGGTTGCAGGTCACCCGCTCGACCTTCGCCTGGCCGACGCCGAAATGGGTGACCTGCGTGGTTGATTCTAGGGCCTTACGCATCGCGGCGGCCGTTCTTTGCACGGCCTTTTCGTGGAACTCGGCATCGCAATTCCAGCCGAACAGCCCCTCTTCGTCGAGTAGCTTCTGCGCGGTCAGGTCGCAAATCGGCGCGTCGTGTTGATGTACGGTCGCCAACATGACCCGTTTGCGATCCGTTCCCGCGGCTTCGGCCAAAACATCGCGCCAGCGGTCGTATGAATCGTTGTTGCACTGGCACCAGTCGATGGCGATGACCACGATCGGTTTGCCCACTCCAAGCAGGACGAACCCCTTGGCATAGAGCGGATCAACAATCCGCTTGGCGTCCGCTACCCCTCCGCCCATGCAGGCGTGGCCAATAGGGATGGTGATGTCAGCCGAAAAGGTCGATACCCGGTAATCGCCGCCTTTGCCGACATTCTTTTCAGCGTTATTCTCGGCGTTATTCTCGGCGGCCGAACCGATGGCAGCCAACAGACCGCCCGCTACCGGCAGCGTGGACAAAAACGCGAGAACATCTCGACGATTGACGGAATTTGTACGCTTATTGCGATCGCGACCAGTATCAGAAAACTTCACGAGTAGCTCTCCATAGTAAGATTGCCGACTAGTGATTGGCGCCCATGTCGCCGTGAACACATGCCTGCTGTAATGATAACACGTTTATCAATTGGCTCTTCCGGAAAAGTAGTCCAGCATGATCCCGCAGTGAAACTCTTGGAGCAATGCCCAATCAGCATTGGATTATTCCTGCAAGATCAGGCTGAAATTACATACAAAAGGACTCACGTCAGATCGACGTAAGTCCTTTTGTAGCAAGGTGCCGAAGAGAGGATTTGAACCTCCAC
>CAZISU010000869.1:0-3505 GCA_964541935.1 uncultured Planctomycetaceae bacterium
CGCAACACCACCTTCCATAAACGGTAAGATCGCAGCAACCCACGGGCCGGTGTAGCGACCCCTCACTCCGTAGGGGAACTTATCGTAGTTACCGTGATAGTTGTGCATCGCCAAAGCGAGTTGCTTGGTGTTGTTCGAGCAACTCATGCGCCGCGCGGCCTCGCGGGCAGCCTGCACTGCTGGCAGCAAAAGTGCAATCAGAATACCGATGATGGCGATCACCACCAGAAGTTCAACCAACGTGAAACCGGTCCGACGACTGTGCATGAGCTTCCCTCTTTCGCGATAGGCAACCACTACTACAGATGAAATACTTTCAGCAAACCCCGCTTCAGCAAACCCCGCGCAGAGCACGAGAGTATAGTCCCTTTATCGCGACTGCCAACAATTAAGTCAATGGTTTTATTCGTCACAAGTTTTGGTATTTTCCGTCACATCATACAGCTTGCCAGCGGGGGTATACTTAGTTCTATTGAGGCGTTATCCTGAATTGAACATCTTACATATCGCGTGGCTGTTACCCCCGGCACATGACGCAAGCGGAAACAACATCTCAGGCAAAACCCCAGATCCCGGGCAAAACCCAAGGGCGGAAAACGATGTCTTCGATTGATAACAACGGCTCGGAATTTGCTGATGAAGCAGAGCAAGCGGCAGATATGGAGTGCTCGGGGGACGATCGCATCGCAACGGAAAGCTGCCGAGCAACACCTTCGCCAGAACTATTTCACCCGCCCCGCTTGGGGATAATCCATCTACTGGCCTGGACCGGCGTGACCGCGGTTTTGATGAAAATCATGACCGGAGCCGGATGGCTCGGTCCCATGCCTAGTCATCTCAGTGTGTCGTTTCGAATCTTCTTAACAGCGAACCTCGTTATACGTATGGCGGCACTTGCGGGCGGCCTTGTTGGAACGAGCGTGATAGTACGAGCATGGTATCGTGGCATCGGGGGCCGGCTTCAAGCTGGGCACTGGATAGTGATAAACACGACCGTCACATCGTGTTTGGGACTGACTATTTTCCTCGCAATATCGATAATAGATGATTGGCTGAAAACGCAATCCTACCGTGTTTCCCCTTCCATACATCAGATTGTGTTTTTTTCAAGCATGGCCGCAGTGCAGTTTGTTTTGGCCGCTCTCTGGGTAGTTGCGACTATACGTGCGAGGGAGCCGGCCTACTGGAAGGCAGCGTTTGTATTTTTTAGCGTCTGTTCGCTCGGCAGTGGATTAATGGATCTCTCCGTCGCACTCTTTCACAAGTGGGCGTCTCTTTATAACCTCCCCATCGGCGTGGTGCTCCTGCTCATCATAATCCCGGTTGTCGCGCTGATCGATTTGACTCGGCGCATGAAACGCGATTGGATTCACTGGCTGGGCGTTGCGATTATCATGCTCACGTCGGTAGTGAAAGTTATGGAATTCGTGGCCTTGTCGTTCATGAAGACGCCATGAGTCCAATGCGGTTTCTTACCTTCGAGAGTACACGATGAATTCTTACAACGCCAAACCGCCCGAAACAATCGTTCAATCCGTCTCGCCCGCAACCACCTTCGAGCGCTTTGTCCCGCCCCGCTTAGGCATTATCCATCTGCTGATCTGGACGACCGTTACGGCGGTGCTTTGGAAGCTAATTTTGGCTTCCAAGATCGCTAAGTTTATCGCCCTCCATCTCAAGAGCAATCAGCAATTTGAACGGATCATCAGCATCGGTATCGGTATGCTCACAATCATGTTGCTTGCTGCTGGACTGGTGGGGATGGGCGTTATCGTGGTGTCACGAATTCGCGGAGCCAAGGGCCGCTTGCAGCCGGGGCATTGGCTGCTGGTGACGTATACATTGAACAATGTTGTCACGACGACTTGTTCCCTCGTGTTAGTGTCGTTGATGCACTCTGACGATGGAGTAATAAAAAACATAGCCCATCCAGAATGGCTCTCGACCCTGACCATCGCAACTTCCTTATTCTACCTGGCGAACGTGATGGGTCTATGTCTTTGGGCCGCCTTTCGCAGCAAGGGTGGATGGCAATGGACCACGGCCCTATGCTTGCTAGCGACGCTCCCACTGGGCAGGATGGTTATAACAACTGTTTTAGTCAGATTTATACTCCCGCAATCTCTCATGATTATTCCGAAACTAATATTCTTAGCCGTTGCTGGGCTGGCTGTTTTGATCGCGGCAATAATCGACCTTAACAAACGCGAACGACGCGACTGGCTGCACTGGACCGGAGTGGCAATTGTCGGCGGGCAAACGCTGGTCGGCGGCGGTTCTTTGCTGTTGTGCGTGCTCATCCGGTAGCGGTAGCACATGCAGCTCATATATACTGGCAGACACACCCTCTGCATGGCACAGTGGTTCACCACGCCAGTTAGAGTCTGTTATAGTAAGAATGCACGGCAATCGATCTTCCGCCCCAAGCAGCTGGGCTATCTATCGATTGCATTGAACCCGCCACAATAATCCGTCCCACCGAACCAAAGGATACAAGAACATGTCGATCAACTCTCGCCCGCAACGTTTTGTCTCACGGATGCCCCTGGCCGCACTCTGTCTAATGATGCTTGCAAATGTCGCCGTCGCCGCCCCGCCCAGCGACGTGGAAACGGCCAAGCTCGCCGGCAAGACGGGCAACCGCCTGGTGGGCGTTGCGAGTATCTGCCAACCGCCGCGTTCGAGCATTGCCAAAACCGAAGCGTGGATCGACCAGGCCGCCTTGGACAAGCCCGACATTATCCTCTTGACCGAGGGCTGCATTTACAACACGCCCCGCTCGGCCAGCCCCAAAGAACACGATGCCAAGAGCGATCTGCTGCCCGAGGGCGGAGCGATCACCAAGCTCATGTCGCGCAAGGCCAAACAGCACAACACATATATCATGGCCTGCTACTGGCGAAAGAACCCCGACGGGCCGGGCCGCTTCAACAGCGCGGTGCTGTTCGACCGCCAGGGCAAGGTGGTGGGCTGGTACGACAAGGTCTTTCCGACGATCGGCGAGATTGAAAGCGGCGTTCTGCCCGGCCGTGAAGCCAAGGTATTCGAAACCGATTTCGGACGCATCGGTGCCATGATCTGTTTCGACATGAACTTCGAAGAACTGCACAAGCAGTACAAGGAGAAAGGAGCCGAGCTGATTTGCTTTCTGTCTAACTATCGGGCCGGGGCCAAACTAGATGCCCTGGCGATCAAGAACCAGACCTTCGTGGCCAGCTCGGTGCCGGGCGAAAACGGCGTGATCGTCGACCCGCTGGGACGCACACTGGCCGAGTCCAGCGCCTATGGACGGATCATCTTCGCGCGGATCAACCTCGACTCGCAGATCGTTCACATCGATTTCAACCATCGCCGCATCGGACCGCTGAAACAGAAGTACGGCCCGCAAGTACAAATCGAAACGGCCAGCCCCGAGGCCGTCTACTTCCTCTCGTCGCTGCACCCGGAAAAATCTATCGAAGACATGATGGCCGAGTTCGAGATCGAATTGCTGGACGATTATCTG